>JAJDAI010000381.1 GCA_029261955.1 Deltaproteobacteria bacterium
GCGTCCTTCGCGGACGCGGAGGGTCTTCCATCCCACGGCTCAAGGTCAACCGGAGTCATGCACCAACGCCACTGAGCATACGCTGCAGGTGACGTTCCCGGCCCTGGACGTCGCCTCCGCCCTCGCTGGAGTCATTGGGCCGGCCCCGGGGACCGTGGCGGGTGGAGCAGAGTCCTTCCCGAATCCAGCTTCTCCGGCAACTCGCTAGAAGGTGGGCACCACGCCGCCGGTCCACGTGATGTACGGCGCAGTCTGCTGGAAGCTGGCCCCCAGCCGCACGAGATCAGCGAGTTCGTCCGCGGTCGAGTAGGTGTACTGCTCGATCTCGTCGTGAGAGAGCCCGTCGCGGTCGTAGAATGTGATCGTCATCGGGACGTTGAAGACGCCCGTCCAGTCCTCAAACCACTCGGGGGACAGGGTGTCGTCGATCGTCGAGGACTCCCACGAGTCCGTCGGCGTCTCGATCTCGACAAACCCATCGGGAGCGCCATCACCTGTACCCCATCCTTGCGTTCCAGCGCCCGGGCCCGGCTGGATGAAGGCGTAGTCGAGGTAGAAGGTGAACTCGCGGCCGATCACTCCCTCGCATTCGTTGTCGTCGGCGCAAAACTCGTCGCTGCTGCACTCGGTGTGTGACAGACAGCCGCCGGTCGTTGAGTCGTCGTCATCCCCACCACCGCAGTCTCCTTCGTCGAAGTCCAACACCGCGCAGTTGAAGTCGATCAGATTGCCTTCGTAGGAGTAGAGCGAGTCGTCGCACTCGCCGTCGCCGAGCCACCCCGTGGGGCCGCAGTTGCCGTTGCAGTCCTCCGTCTCGTCTGCCGCGCAATCCGAGGTCGAGTCGTCGTCATCGGCTGCGGTGTCGTCGTCATCGTCAGAGGCGGTGCTGTCGTCGTCATCGTCGTCGGAGGCGGTGCTGTCGTCATCGTCATCGCCCCCACCGCTGCCACCGGTTCGGACCGAGCAGGCAGGCAACCACAGCAGCGCAGCCAGCAAAATGAGCAGGACCTTCGACAACGTGTTCTCGTTCATGGAGTCTCCCCTCGCCCGACAGCCATCGGCGAATCAGATCGAGCCAAGTAGGCATATCACGTCGCGACGAATAGGCAATGCCGATCGTTCCAGTTAGGCACCACAGCGACCACGCTTGAGGCGTGACTCGACGACCAGATCAAACGGAGTTCCTCCAGGCCGTCGGCGCACGTCTCGCCGCTGCCCGGAGGGCCGCAGGGCTGACGCAGGCGCAGGTGGCTGAGCGCGCCGGGCTCGACGCACAGACGATCCACCGGATCGAGGCGGCGAAGATCGCGGTGTCCCTGCTCCGACTCCGGGCTCTCGCCCTGGCCCTCGGCATCAGCCTGTCTGAGGTTGTCGGGGAGCCCGGGGCTACTCCTGCACCGGCGGCAGAGGTGGCGGTGCTCTGGTCCCGCCTTCCCGAGGACAGGCGCGAACTCGCGCTGCGGCTACTGCGCGACTTTGCCAGGCCGTGAGAGGGGACGTGGCCGCTCGTAGTGCTCCAGCCGCTGACCCATAGCCGAGGGCTACAGACTCTCGGCCGGAGCCTGACCCAGGCGAATCACCGTTCGCTCGGATTCAGGGGGCGAGGTCTGCTTGACCGCTGAATCTGGCGCCAGAGCGACGAAATCGCGACAGACATGCCAAATCGATGCGAGTCCCGCCCGCTCCCGCGTCGGCGCCCTGATCCGACCGCCCCAGTCAGGTCGGACGGCAAGCGGGCGATGGGCGGACGGCGCGCCGCGGGGGGCTCCGGGCTCCGGCTGGGGTGGTCCCATGACCGTGGCGCGTGCCGCGCGACAGCCGGACGAGGGTGGTCCCATGGCGGTGGTGCTTGACACACCCAGAGACGATCAGGTCGCGCAGGTCGACGCTCCCGCGCCATGCACCAACGCCGTAAGGCATGGCCGCGCAGACGTACTCAACAACCTGGTCCGGGAAAGCGGGCGTGGTCTCACTCGGTCAGCCTGGGCAGGCTGGAGGTCGGGCGTTGCCCGCGCCTCCTGCCAGGACCCACTCGACAGAGGCACCGCGGACCCCGCCCACGAATTCGATGACGCCGGTCGGCGTCAGCCTGCTCATCGCTCCTGGCTCTTCGCCCAGCCAGCGCAACAGCGATGCCAACCGCTTCTGAGCCGGCAGGTCCGCTGCCAGCAGGTCCCACACCACCAGGCCACACACGACGCTCGCGTGTCGCAAGCCCGTGGCGATCTGACCGATCATTCTCCTGGGGAATTCCGGCGCCAGCAGCACGAGCTCGTCCACGTGATCCTCGGCCTGCAGGTGCGCGACCCGCTGGAACAGCCAAGACCGTCCTTCCCCGCCCGTGCGGATACGAGCGCTCCCTGCTGCAACCTCCCTCCCCAACCGGCGACTCAACCACTCCCCTGCCCACTCGGCCTGGGCCTTGTCCGCCACGTGCACAACGCAGTTCGCGTCGGGGGAAAACGCCCCGGCCTCGAGCAGAGCCTCCAGCCGCTCGTCGCGGCTGAGCGCCAGCCCCTTCTTCCCCGGATGTGCCCACTCCAGATGGCGGGTGATCTCCCGGTGGTCCACCGGGTCCGGCAGCCCGCGATACCTCAGCGGGGGCAGTAGCCCTCGGGCCATGGCTTCCCGGACGTCGATCCGAAGCTGGGGCTCGGCACCGAGGACTTCCCGCAGCGCCGACGGCCGTTCTACGAGCGTGTTGTCAAGCACGGCGACGACGCCCCCCGGCCAGGCTGTACCCCGTTTGGCGGTGAGGC
>JAJDAI010000382.1 GCA_029261955.1 Deltaproteobacteria bacterium
TCATTCCCGTGGCGATGAGGTGCAGGTCGACGTCGGGCACGTGCAGATCGATCTTGAGGGGATCTAGCGCTTCGAGAGTCACGAGGGTTGGCGCGCCTCCCATGCCGGCCATGGGCACGAAGAACTCGCCCTCTTCCAACGACACGGCGGTGACGGTGCCCGCGAAGGGCGCGGTCAGGCGGGACAGCCGGATCTGGTCCTGCAGCACGGCGAGCGCGGCCTCGCCCTGGCCGGTCTGGGCCAGCGCCATCAGCAGGCCGCTTTCGGCCTTGTCGAGGGTGGCGGGCGGGATGGAGCCGCTGGCCTGCAGGGTCCGGGCTCGGGCGACCTCTCGCTCGGCATCTGCCAGCTGGAGGCGACCCAGCTCCAGGCCCTTCCGGGTCTGCTCGAGCTGCAGCTGCATCGTGGAGGTGTCCAGCTCGGCCAGCAGCGCGCCCTTCTGGACCTCGTCGCCGATATCCACTGGCAGTCTGCGCACCACTCCCTGACCGACGGGGACCAGGTTCGCCGCGCGCCAGGCCTGGGCGACGCCGCCCAGCTCCAACGTGCGCCGGAGGGAACGTTGCTCCGCGGGTGCGACCCGGACGGCCGCGGCCTGGAGGTCGGAGGTGGTCACGGCGCTCTTCTTGGTGACAGCTTCGGATGATTCGCAGCCCACCTGCAGACTCAGGAGCAAAGTGCAGAGCGCCAGCAGGGCCATGTGGCGGGAGGGCAATGTCATCGGATGGCTCCATCGCGGGGGGTCGTTGCGCCCCGCAGGAAGATGTGTCGCCCCAAGGTGATGGTGGATTCGATGTCCGGCGGACCGTCCCCGTGGAGCCAGGCGAAGGTCAGGGAATGGGTCATCCCGATGAGGGCTTCGGACAGGAGAGTGGTGTTCTCTTCCCGAAGGGCCTCTTCATCGATGCCGCGCTGCATGATTCGCTGGATCAGACCGAGGTAGGCCTGCCGCACGACCTCCATCTGTTCGGGCTCGGGGTTGTGGCCAGCTCCTCCTCCAACCATCACCTCGATGATGATGCGGAGGAAGGCCTCGTTCTTGCGGGCATACGCCGCCCAGTGGTCGAGGTAGGCGTCCAGGCCGGCCTCAAAGCCCTCGCTGCCGTCAATGGCCGCGGCGAGTCCGCTCAGGTAGTCGGCGGTCTTGTCGGCCATCAGACGGGTGAAGAGCTCTCCCTTGCCCTTGAAATAGCCATAGAGTGTGGCCGCGGCGCAGTCGACTTCCCGGGCGACGTCTTCCATGGAGGTCCCGTGGTAGCCGCCGGCCGAGAAGGCGCGGGTGGCGGCCTCCAGGATCAGCTGCTCAACATGTTCTCGGCGCCGCTGTCGCAGACTCATTAGAAACTCCGAATGGCTATTCGCGGACTCCCTTATATGGTCGGACCTTCGATGTGTCAATCGGAGCGGCGGCGAATCTCTGGGAGCCCTCGAGTACCAGGCAGCTCAAGCAGAGATGCTGATACGGCAGTGAGACGCTTCCCCAGAACGCTCGATGAAATCTCGCGCGGATCCCCACATCACATCGCGCTGTGCGCTGCGCGAGTCGGTACTCGCGTGCCCCCGGTCGATCCCGGATCAGGCGTGGAGTCCGAGCCCCTCGCCCGGGCAGCGCAGCGGACCCGCCCCATCACAGAGCTCGTGCAGGTGCTCCAGCAACCAGTGGCCAGCTGGACCGGGTGGCGCGTCGTAGCGGACGATCGTGTAGAGCGGGGCGATCAACGCTTGAGCACCGACCTCTTCGAGGACCAATCGCTTCAGTGCCCCCGCGTCGATCGCCCTGCGCACCATCCCGAACGGTAGATTCCCCCAACCGAGACCCGCCGAGATCAACGAGAGCTTGGTCCCCGCGTCCGCGACCCGCCAGGTGATCTGCGAGAGCACGCCTTGATCCGCCCCTCCGGTTCGCGCTGTCCGTTCGCTGATCACGATCTGCACATGGTCACGAACCCGGGCAGTCGGGATTGGACCTGAGAGAGCGGCGAGAGGGTGTCCGGTGGCGACCACTGGGACCATCGCGATCTTCGCGAGGTATCGGCGCCGCAGCTGCTCTGCGTCCACACCGATGGGGCCGGAGAGCCCGATCCGGCAGGTGCCGTCGACCACCAGCGCCGCGACCCCCTGCAGCACCTCAGTGTAGAGGCGCAATGGCACCGTCGCGAAGCGCTCCTGGAACCCGCGACAGAGCTCGATGAGGAGCTCGCCAGGGAAGATCGCATCGACGACCATTGAGACGTCCGACTCCAATCCACCCGAGACCTGCTCGGCCCGAGTCTGGAGGTCACTGACCTGGGCCAGCACCTTCCGCGCTTCTATCAGGATCGCGCGACCCTGCTCCGTGATCCGAGGTCGTCGACCCGTCCGCTCGAAGAGCTGTAGACCGAGCAGTTCCTCCAGGTTCGAGATGCCGTACGAGACGGCGGACTGTGCCCTGCGGAGCCGTCGCCCAGCGGCGGAGAAGCTCCCCTCGTCCGCCACGCCGACAAGGAGTCGCAGCTGGTCCAGGGTCATAGCCTGGATGGGATGGCCGTTCATGGTTTCCTATCTCGTTATCAGATGGGACCTATCGCAACTTTCTCCATTCTCACGATAGCTCAAGGTCCCTACAGTCCCGTCGAGTCGTCGCGGACAGCTTCGTGTGAGCCGCGTCTTTCGAAGGACCTCCAAGCCCCGGGATACAACATGATCAGGCCCGTTGTCGCCGCCAGAGTCCCAGTGGTCCTCGAACTCGAACCGGGTACCTACTACTGGTGCGCCTGCGGTCGCTCCGCCAAGCAGCCCTTCTGCGACGGCTCTCACCAGGGGACCGAGTTCACCCCCGAGGTGCTGACCCTGGAGGTGCAGAGGAGGGTCGCCCTCTGTGCCTGCAAGCGCACTGGCAACGAGCCCTTCTGCGATGGTTCCCACAAGAAGCTGCCGGAGTGAAGGCCGGCTCGAGTTCTGGCGGTTTGGTCGCGCCCGCGGGGGACCTGAGCGGCCATCCTTGTCCGGCATCCCGTCGAGTCGGAGGAACTGGCCGGGCGACCACCCTCGCCGAAGAGCTGAAAGGGCGCTTTCCCCATGGGTTGACGGCGTTCCTCGATTTCCTCACAGGTGAGCTGCAAGCTCGATCACCACAGTCAGGAGGCTGATCATGTCGCGCGAAACAAACTCGCCATCCAGGGGGCTGCACATCGGATTGTGGGTCGTGCAGATCTTGTTGGGGCTCATGTTCGCTGGCGTGGGCTTGATGAAGACCTCGACCCCCCTCGCCGAACTGGCCGAGAACCTGCCGTGGGTTACGGAGCTTCCGAGGCTGG
>JAJDAI010000383.1 GCA_029261955.1 Deltaproteobacteria bacterium
CCAAAGGGGGGTCGGCGGCTCCTGAGGGGGAGTCCCTCGAGAGTCAGAGCAAGGGCCCCGGCCGGGCTGTTCGCGGCGAGCGGTTTCGTGTCGGGTGCCGAGGGAGGCGCCATGGGCACCGTTCAACGAATTCTCGCGCACAAGAAGAACGCGATTCCGCTGACCACCCACGCAGAGGAGCTGGTCTTCGACGCGATTGGGCGCATGTCCACCCACGGGATCGGCTCACTCGTCGTGGTCGAGGGCACGACCGTCATCGGCATCATCGCCGAGCGCGACTACCTGCGGAAGGTGGCCCTGATGGGCCGTTCGTCCCGGACCACCACGGTGGCGGAGGTGATGTCGGCGCCGGTGCTGACCGTGACGCCGAACGACACCATCGATCACTGCATGAGCGTGATGACCGAGAACCGCTGCCGGCACCTCCCGGTGCTGGGCACGCAGGGCACGCTCGTGGGGCTGGTGTCCATCGGCGACTGCGTGAAGACGCTGGTGCGCGAGCAGGCGGACGAGATCGGGCACCTCAACGACTACATCACCGGGGCGCCGAACCTCAATAGGTGACGGCGATGTCCGCGTATTCGTTGCCCTGCTGGTCTTTACCGACCTCGATCCCGCCGCGCGCGACGGGGTCTTCGCAGCGCCACGCGACCTCGTGCAGGGCCTGGGCGTCGAGCTTCGGGTAGATGTCCCGCAGGCGGCGCTTGGCCATCTCCAGGCCGCCACCGACGGCCATGCGCTGGAGTTCGACGCACTGCTCCTGCGTGAGGCGGACCTTCAGGCGGGTCTTCAAGCCACCCTTGACCGACTTCTTCTTCTTGCGGAGCTTCTTCTTGGGAGCCGGCATGGCCGCAGCCTACTGAAGTTCAGGGGCCTACGCGGGCCTCGACCTCGGCGAGCACGTCTGCGCCGGTCAGGTTCTCGTTGCCGCTGGGTGTGCCGTGGTTGCTCGACCAGAGCAGCTCCATCGTGTCGCGCTGGACGATGAGGTCGAAGCCGCGGGCGATGCTGAAGGGCGAGTTGTCGAAGGTGCCCGGCACCGGCTGGGTCTGCGAGTCCCCCACGCACCAGCCGTCATCGCTGCCCAGGTCGTCCAGGATGTCGCGGCACATGCTCGCGGTGCCCGGCTGCGCCAGGTAGCCCTGCTCGAGCACCCAGATGAGCTGGGCCCCCGCGGCGATGATGTCTTCTTCTACGTCTGCAACCGAACCGGCGTGCGTCCTGCAAGCCGGTCACCAGGCTGGGATGGACACGAAGAGCAGCACGTCGAAGGGGCTCCACTCGATGTCCGGGTCCGCGGCGCAGGGGGCGAGCTCGAGATCCATGGGGATGTCGGCGCCCGAGGGGCTGATGGACTCGGGCCAGGAGTAGGCGGTCAGGACCTCGCCGATCGTCATCGGCTCGACGGCGCCCTGCGGGTAGCTGCAGGGGTCGGTGGCGTCGTCGTCGTCCGCTGCGTCGTCGTCGTCTGCCGCGTCGTCGTCGTCCTGGGTGGCGTCGTCGTCGTCCTGGGTGGCGTCGTCGTCGTCTGCCGCGTCGTCGTCATCCGCTGCGTCGTCGTCGTCGGCTGCGTCGTCGTCGTCCTGGGTGGCGTCGTCGTCATCGGCCGAGTCGTCGTCGTCGTCGGCCGAGTCGTCGTCGTCGTCGGCCACTGGACGCGCCGTGCACGCGCTGAGCGCGAACAGGCAGAGCAGCAGCTGGAGGCGGAGGACGCTCACGGCGGCAAGGTGACACGAGATCGAGGCCCAGGCCAGCACTGCGTTCAGAGGTTGCTGTCCACGGCGTCGATGTCCGGCTTCGAGCCGCGGGAGGGCGCCGCGTCGATGGCCGTGTCGGTCGACTTGAAGAGGTTCATGAGCGCATCGCCGAAGGCCAGGGCCGAGCGGATCCCGGCCCACTCGTCTTCGCCGACGCTCAGCACCGAGCCCTGCTCCAGCAGGGCCACCGCCGCGATCTCCTCGATGTCGTCGGCCTTGATGCGCCTCTTGTCGGGCGTGTCGTAGCCGAGCTTCGTCGCGGTGTGCTCGATGGCCGCCGGGCAGACGGGGATGAGCACGGGGTCCTGGCCCAGGAACTCCCGCAGCAGGCCCTTCTGCCAGCGGGCGTGCAGGCGAGCGTGGCTGTCGGCGGGCAGGAAGCGGGTCTCGGAGCCGAAGCGCTCCACGAGGCGACGCAGGCGGGCCTCGTCGTCGGGGGCGACGGTCTGGCGGTTCACGCCCAGCGTCGCCGCCCAGTTCCTCGCGCCCCGCTCGATCCAGCGGTCGATGCCGGCCTGATCCACCGTGACGTGCTCGGGGTCCTTCGAGCCGAGCTTGCTGACCGAGGAGTGGTGGATCTCCTCCAGTCGGAGCGCCCAGGGCTCGACCTCGATGAGCCGCACGCCCTCGCAGAGCGGCGGCAGCGGCGGCAGCGGTGGAGTCGGCGCCTCGGTCTTCGCCGCGGACGCCTCCGCCTTCGCCGCGGACGCCTCGACCTGCGGGGGCTCGCCCTTCACCGCCGCGGCGTCCTTCGCCCCCGTTGTGCCCCTCGCCTTCGGGGGCCCAGCGATCGCCGGCCCCGCCGGCTGCGTCGCGCAGTGCCGATTCCAGTCGCCGGCGTCCTCGAAGGCGTCGTGCAGCGCCCAGCCCATCCAGGCCCGGCTGTCGGGGGAGAAG
>JAJDAI010000384.1 GCA_029261955.1 Deltaproteobacteria bacterium
CCTCGCCGGCTGGGTCGGCTGGATGATCAAGAATCGAAAGGCGCAAACCGCATGAACTGGTTCCGACTCCTCTTTGCCCTGCTCTTCAGCCTCTCCATCGCCGGCTGCCCCCCCCGCGCTGGCGGCGGCGACGACGACGACTCGGCGACGGACGACGACGACGCGGCGGATGACGACGACGACGCGACGCCCGTCGACTTCGCGATGTGGTCGGACGACCTCGTCGAGCCCTACTTCGAGAACCCGCGCGACTGCGACCAGGCGCTGCCCATCGCGAACAGCTGCCTCGGCCGGAACCCCGAGATCAGCTGGGAAGGCGCGCCCGAGGGCACCGTCTCCTTCGCGCTCATCTTCGACGACCCCACCGCGGGCAACTTCCCCCACTGGGCCATCTGGGACATCCCCGGAGACGCGACCGGCCTCGCCGCCGACATCTCGGGCGGCCAGGTGACCAGCAACCTGCCCTCGGGCGCCTTCGAGTTGGCCAACGGCGGGGGCTTCATGGGCTACCTCGGCTCCTGCCCCGGCCCGGGCAGCGTCAACCAGTACAGCTGGCGCCTCTACGCGCTCGACACGACGCTGGGTGGGGACTTCAGCGCCTTCGGCCAGGTCGAGTCGGCGGCCCAGGGCGCCGAGCTGGGCATGGTCGACATGTGCCACGTCTTCGACGGCGACAACTCGGACTTCTAGGGCGCTCATGAGCCTCTGGCCCCGCCGGACCAAGACCCCGGTGGGGCCAGCGCCTCGCGGCCGCATCGTGCGGCTGGTTGTCGAGTCCAAGGCCCTGAGCGGCAACCGCTTCGGCGACCCCGAGACGCGCGAGCTCCCCGTCTACCTGCCGCCCGGCTACGAGGACGGCAGCGAGCGCCTGCCCGTCGCCTTCTACCTGGCCGGCTTCCTCGGCTCGGGCCACAGCCAGCTCAACTGGAAGCCCTTCGCCGAGACGCTGCCGGCGCGGCTGGATCGGCTGCTGCACGAGGGCCGCATCGGCCCGATGATCGTGGCCTTTCCCGACTGCTTCACGAAGCTCGGCGGCAGCCAGTACATCAACAGCTCCGTCTGCGGCCGCTACGACGACTACCTGAACGACGAGCTGATCGCGGCCGTCGACGGCTCCTTCCGCACCGCCGCGCACCGGGACCACCGGGCGATCCTGGGCAAGTCCTCGGGCGGCTTCGGCGCGATCGTCCAGGCCATGCTGCACCCTGAGAACTGGGGCGCCTTCGCCTGCCACAGCGGCGACAGCTACTTCGAGTTCTGCTTTCTCACGGACCTGCCGCGCACGCTGACTGAGCTCGCGCGGCACGGCTCGGTGACGGACTTCCTGGCGACCTTCGCCCTGAGGCCGAAGCACAGCTCGGTCGAGACGCACGTGATCATGCACCTGGCCATGGCCGCCTGCTTCGACCCCCAGCCCGAGCACCCCGACGGCTTCGAACTGCCGGTCGACCTGAGCACGGGGATGCTGCGGCCGGAGCGTTGGGATCGCTGGCTGGCTTGGGATCCGGTGCGAATGATCCCCCAGCACGCCGACGCGCTGAAGCGCTGCCGTCAGGCCTTCGTCGACTGCGGTGCGCGCGACCAGTACCACCTGCACTACGGCGCCCGGCAGATGCGCCAGGAGCTGGACGCGCTCGGTGTGCCCCTGGTCTACGAGGAGTTCCCCGACAACCACAGCTCCATCGACTACCGGATGGATCGTTCGCTGCCGGTGCTCTTCAAGGCGATCAGCGCGGGGCTCTGAGCGGGCGCCAGGCCGGTGAGTTCCGCTAGGATTTCCCCTCGCCTACGCAACCCGGGGGAGTCCTTGCACCAGATCACGGTCCTGTTCAACGGCCGCAAGCAGGCCGTCTGGCTGCTCGACGAGGCGCACATCGTCATCGGCCGCGGCCGGAGCGCGCACATCCCCCTGGACGACAACCCGATCGTCAGCCGCCAGCACGCGGTCATCCGCAAGGCCGGCACCGGGCACGTGGTCGAGGACCTCGGCGGCGCCAACGGCACCTTCGTGGACGACGTCAAGATCGACCAGCACACGCTGAAGATCGGCGAGCGGGTCACCATCGGGAAGCACACGCTGCGCTACGAGCACGCGACCCCCGAAGCGGTCAGCACGCGCCTCGGTTCGGGCAAGGACGACGAGAAGACCGCCGTGGTGCCGACCATCCCCGAGCCCAAGGTGGCCCCGCCGCCCTGGTCCCTCGCCGGCAAGCGCGCCGCGAGCCCCATGGCCATCCCCGCCGGCAGCGAGGCCACCGTCGCCGCGTCCCGCGAGGAGCTGGAGCACCTGCTCGCGCAGATGAAGCTCAAGTCGGGCCCGCACCTGTCCATCGCCCGGGATGGGCGCATCGACCTCGTGCCGCTGGACGATCCGCCGATCCGCATCGGCAACCACGACCAGTGCGAGATCCGCCTGCCCGGCAACAAGTGGTTTGGCAAGCTGGCCGCGGAGATCACCAAGAGCGGCAAGAACTGGGTCCTGGTGGCCCGGTCGCCCTTCTGGAACCCGGTCTACGTGGGTCAGAGCAAGGTGCAGAAGAAGCGCAAGCTGAGCACCGGCACCACCATCAAGGCTGGCGAGCTGAAGCTCCGCTTCTCCTTGGGGGAGCAGGAGTAGCTCGCCCTTGGACCCCAGCCGCCGCCGATTCCTGCAGACCGGTGCGCTCTTCGGGGCGGCCTCGGTACTCGGGTGGCAGGTCTGGGGCCGGAGGCCGGCCACCTTCGATGTGCCGGCGCCTCGCGCGCTGCCCGTCGCCCGCTTCGCGACCCTCATCACCGCCTTCGACGTCTTCCTCGGCGACCGGGACGCGGCCGAGGCCGCCGCGGTCGAGCTCGACCTCTTCCTGTCGGGGGACGGCGCCGACCAGGTCGCCGAGCTGTCCCTGGCCCTCGGCCTCTTGGAGTTCGCCCCCGGCGGCTTCTTCGACACCCGCCGCTTCTCCGCCCTGGACCGGGACGCCGCCGCGGCCGTGTTGGAGCCCTGGGCGACCTCCTCGCTCGCCGTGCGCCGCCAGATCCACTCGGCCCTGCGCAAGGCCGCGCGCTTCATCTGGTTCAACCGCCCGGAGACCTGGGCCCAGCTCGACTACGACGGCCCATGGGTGAAGTGAGCACCACGCAGGACGTGATCGTCGGCTCGGGGGCCGGCGGCGCCGTGCTCGCCGCGCGCTTGGCCGAGGCGGGCCGCGCCGTGGTGCTGGTGGAGGAGGGCCCGAAGGTCAGCAAGGCCGACTTCACGCAGCGCGAAGACGCGATGTACGGCCTGCTCTACCGCGACGCGGGCAACCAGCTCACGAAGGACGGCGCGATCTCCGTGCTCCAGGGGCGCTGCCTCGGCGGCTCCACGACGATCAACATGGGCGACTGCGTGGCCAGCCCAGAGGCCGTGCTCGAGCACTGGCGGCAGCACTTCGGCTGGGGAGACTGGGGCGGGATCACCAACGCCGACATCGCGCGGGCCTCGGACCGGGCCATGGCGGACATGGGCGCAGGCCCCATCCCCGACGCCCTCTACAACCGGAACAACCGGCTGCTGGAGGAGGGCGCGAAGAAGCTGGGGCTGAAGGGCAGCCGCCTGCTGCACAACCGGACCGACTGCCTGGGCTCGGGCTACTGCTTGATCGGCTGCGCCTACGACGCCAAGCGCGGCACCCTGCTCAGCCACGTGCCTCGGGCCCTGGCCGCCGGCGCCCAGCTGATGGCTGACTCCCGCGTCGATCGCGTGACGCTCGATGGGTCGCGAGCCACGGGCGTGGTGGGCGACGGCTTCGACATCCGCGCCGAGCGCGTCTTCCTGTGTGCCGGCCCCATCCACACCTGCGGAATCCTGGCCCGCTCCGGCTTGAAGCGGACCGAGCTCGGGCGCTTCCTCAGCCTCCAGCCGCAGGCGCCGATGACCGCGCTCTTCCGCGACCCCGTGGACTTTCACCGGGGCATCCCGCAGGCCTGGGGACTCGACGGATCGCTCGAGGTCAGCGTCGAGCACGGGCTGGGCGGCTTCAGCATCGAGAGCGTCTCGGCGGGGCCGGGCATGACGGCCTCGCTGGTGCCGGTGCCCTTCGACCGGCTCGGGCCCCTGCTGTCGAAGTACCGCCACATCGCCGCGGCGCTCTGCCTGGTGCCCGATCGGCCGACGGGTCGGGTGGTCTGGGGCAAGGGGGCGCGACCGGCCATCAAGTACGCCTCCACCCCCGAGCACCGCGAGCGCCTCGTTCAGGCCCTCGAGACGGCGGCGCGCATCTACCTGGCGGCCGGCGCCGAGCAGGTCCTGGTGCCCACGCCGGAGGGCCTCGTGCTGAAGACCGACGCCGACGTCGCCGGCATCCGCGAGCTGCCCCTGCGCTCCTGCGAGCTGCCCCTGATCTCCGCGCACCCCCAGGGCACCTGCCGCATGGCGGGGGCGGGCGAGCCGGGTGTGGTGGATCTGGACTTCCGGGTGCGGGACAGCGAGGCGCTCTACGTCTGCGACGCGTCGGTCTTCCCGACGACGGCGTCCACGCACACGATGGTGCCCGTCATGGCGATGGCGCACCTGCTGGCGGACCAGCTGGGCGGCTGAGGGCCCCTACTCCTCGACGGGGTGCATCCAGAGCTCGTCCTTCTGGATCCCGAGGCTGCGGATGCAGTGCTCCCACTGCTCCTCGGGCTCGACCCGGAAGACGAGCTCCTCGTCGGGCTCGAGCAGGATCCAGGAGCCCGATTGGATCTCCTTGTCGAGCTGGCCCGCGCCCCAGCCCGCGTAGCCGAGCGTGAGGAAGGCCTCCGCGCGATCGGCGTGGCCGGCGACGTCTTGGATGAGCCCGCGGCTCGGGGAGACGCGCACGCGCTCCGTGATGGCGAAGGCGGGCTCCTCGTCGGACTCTTCGTCGTCCTCGAGGGACTCGACGTCGCGGGTCACCAGCGTGCAGTCGTGGCGATCGAAGGTCAGGAAGACCGCGCCGGGCTGCACCGGGCCACCCCAGCGCACGACCTCGCGGATCCCGCCCAGGTCGGCGACGTCCATCTGTTCGAGGACCTCGGCTGCGGTCACGTCCGTCGTGCGGTTCGTGATCACGCCGATGGCGCCTTCATCCGAGTAGTCACAGAGCAGGACGACGGTCTTCGCGAAGAAGCCGTCTTCCATGTTCGGTGCCGCCACCAGCAAGCCACCTCGTGCCAACTCAACCTCCGCGCGAACGTGGAACCAACCGGATCAATCGTCGGTTCTGCCGCCGAGAAGTCAAGGTGCGCTCCCGCACCCGGGCGAAGGCGGACCCCTGGCCGTCGGCGGGGATGTGCTGCAGAATCCGGCTTCACCGGGGGCCCGATGTCCGACTCTGCTGCGATTCCCGTCTCTCGCCTGATCCTCCGTTCGGGGGCCGTGTTCGCCGTGCTCGCGGGGCTGCTGGTCGTGTCCGCGCTGCCCGGGTGCCCCGCCACGGCGGACGACGACGACTCCGCGGACGACGACGACGCGGGCGCCTGCGAGCCCGACAGCGCGGAGGTCGACAACGACCTGGCTGCGGCCGGCCTCGTCACCCTGGGCGACAACGGCAGCCGCACGCTCTGCCCCGACGACCCCGACTGGCTGCACGTCGTGATCCCCGCCTGGCGGGCCTGGCGCGTGACGCTGACGACCTCGGACCCGCTCGACATCACGGCCACCGGCTACGACGAAGCGGGCGACCCCATGGGCCTCGCCCAGGGCAACCTGGCCGGCGGCATCCAGCTGGTGCTCGAGCACCCCGAGATCTGCCCCCCCGGCGACGACGACGACGCGGTGGACGACGACGACAGCGCCCAGGGCGGCGTTCAGGCCCCCGCGGACGTCGACCGCTACATCGAACTGAGCCTGGACCCGGCGAGCACCGGACTCAGCTACCAGCTGACTGGGGTCGAAGAGTTCCCCTGCGCCGAATAGGGCGCCGCGCTGTTCGATCCGGCATCGCGGTCCAGGTCCCGCGTCCACCGCTGCTAGAACCTCGGCATGCGTGACCTGATCCAGCTCGAAGGGCCCCAGCGCGGACCGGTCGTCGTCGTCGTCATGGACGGTGTCGGCGTGGGACGGCGGGACGAAGGCGACGCCGTCTGGCTCGCGAACACCCCGACCCTGGACCGCCTGGGGGCTGGGCCGAGCTGCACCCTGCGCGCGCACGGCACGGCGGTGGGCATGCCGTCAGACGACGACATGGGGAACTCCGAGGTCGGCCACAACGCGCTCGGCGCCGGCCGCATCTTCGATCAGGGCG
>JAJDAI010000385.1 GCA_029261955.1 Deltaproteobacteria bacterium
ATGCGGTTCCGAGGGTGGGAGCAGCGGGCGACGATCGGGCGTCCGGCCGGCTGCAAAGCCGCGCGAACGTAGAGCAAACCCCGAGTCGGGTCAAACCTTCCCCCGAAGCGTCGATCGGGGGAGGCTTCGCCGCCCTCTGCGCTCTGCTGCTCTGCTCAGCGGCCGGGGCCCAGGAGCTGCCGCCCGAGGCCGAGGGCGGGGGCGAAGAGGCCCAGGCGGTCTACAACGGCACCATCACCGAGGACTGGGACACGACCGTCGCCCTGCTGGTCGACGGGCCTCCACCCTGGGTCATCTGCTCGGGCACCCTCATCCGCCCCGACGTCGTGCTCACGGCCGCGCACTGCGTGGCCGCCTACGCGATCGACTCGGTCCACTTCGGCGGCACGCCCTACGAAGGCGGCGGCGTCGACGTCGCGGTCACCTCCCAGATCGCGCACCCGGACTACGCCGAGGACTGGTTCGACCTGGGCAAGAACGGCGACCTCAGCGACCTCGCCCTGCTGTTCCTGGCGGAGGACGGCCCCGTGGAGCCGGTGCGCGAGTTCACGGACGAGCCCGACCGGATCCTGGGCGAGCCCGCGACCCTGGTCGGCTTTGGGCTCAACACCGTCGACGGCGGCGCGGGCACGAAGCGCGAGGCCACGATCCAGCTCAACCACGTCGCGGGCGACATGCTCGTGGGCGGCTCCGGGGACGGGAACGCCTGCAGCGGCGACTCCGGCGGCTCGACCTACGTGGAGGTGCCCTGGGGCGTCGAGCTCGTGGGGGCGACCAGCTTCAGCTACGGCGGCACCTGCGACGGCACCAACGGCGTCGGCGCGGTGATGGCCTTCGAGCACCTGGACTGGCTGCACGGCCTGGCCGGCTCGCCGCCGGACCGCCCCGACGGCGCGGCCTGGGACGACTCCATCGGCCGCAGCCTCAGCCGCGACGACGACGAGGTGGGCTGCGCGGTCGTCCCTCGGCGGAGCGGGAGCCTCGCCTTGCTGCCGCTGCTCTCACTGCGGCGTCGCCGGCGCTAGTCGGGGTTGCAGCCGTCGACGCAGGTGTTCTCGACGAGGCCGCCCGGTCGCAGGAAGCGATCCAGCTGCTCCATCGCGGCGAAGCCCATGCGCTGGCTGTTGTGCACGTTGTTGACGGCCTCGGGCAGCTCGTTGGTCATGGGCGGCGGCTCCTGGTTGAGGTCGTAGTAGACCAGCGCCGACTCCAGCGGCCCGGGCTGCTCGTCCAGGCCCCACACCGACTTGCTGGTCGGCGAGAGCACCGGCAGGCCCAGGTCTCGCCCCGCCACCTCCGACATCAGGTTCTGGACCTGGAGATCGTGCCGCGCCACCTGGTAGAGCACCTGCTTCGGCCCTGTGCCCGCCAGCTCGCCCGATCGCAGGTGCGGCAGCCAGGCGTTGGGCTCCGAGCGGTCCCAGAGGCTGCCGATGATGGACACGCCCAGCTCGCGGTCGATGCGGTTGTCGTACCAGGCCTTCGTGATCAGCTCGTACTCACGCCAGTTGAGGGATCGCGTCATCGTGTACGGGAAGTTCGTGGCCCCAACCAGCAGCGCCCCGCGGGTGATGTCCGGGCTGATGGTCAGGAAGGTGCCGCCCAGGATCCCTCCCTGCGAGATCCCGATGAAGGTCGGCGGGTCGTCGTTGAGCACCGAGCCACCGTTCATCTGCATCTCGGGCAGGTCGCGGCAGGGCCCGAGGAAGGAGCGGGTCAGGGTGAGCTGGCCGACCATGCCCTGCATCAGCCGGTCGGCCACCTTCGTGAAGTCGCTGAGCTCGGCCAGGGCCGAGGCCACGGTCAGCAGGTCCGGCCGGGACATGCCCTGCCAGTCCGTGGCGATGAAGACGGTGTCGTAGTCGTCGCCGAAGACGCGGTTGAAGCCCGAGGTGATCTCCTCGCTCCCCTGCCCCATCAGGCCGTGCCCGAACTGCACCAGGCGGCCCTGGCGGTCACCGCCCGCGAGCGAGGCGGGGATCGAGACGCTGTAGGGCACGTCGGCCCAGCCCTGGAAGGCGGGTGCGCCAGCGGTGTCGCGCACCAGGCTCGCCCCGGCTGCGTCGGCGTCCATGTAGAGCGGGACCTTGAAGCGGCCGTGGATGCGGCGCGCCACGCGGCCATCCGGCGCCTCCTCCACCGACTCGACCGTGCAGGCCATCGTGTCGTCGGTCAGGCGCCCGAGGGCGTCGTCCCGCATGGCGAGCAGATCGCCGCGGATGACGTCCCCCGATGCGGTGTGCCAGGACCAGGCCTGCACCAGATCGGCGCGGGCTACGCCGGCGTCCTCCAGCGCGTCGAACATCGCGTCGAAGCGGGGGCGGGCTGCCTCGACCTCCGGGGACGTGGTGATCACCGCGTCGCGAAGGGCCGCGAAGGGCGCTGTGGCCACGGCCGGCACGCCCTCCTCCATCGTGATGTCGCGCAGGGCGACCCCGTACCAGCCGCCTTCCTGCAGCCGGACGGCGGGCCGGATGTAGAGGAGCACGGGCACGTCGGTGCGGTCGGGGTGGGTGCTGTCGTGCCAGCGCACGTCCACCTCGACGAAGTGCGGCACGTGCTCGCCGGTGTCGAGGTTCACGAGCACCGAGGGGCTGTCGGCGGCCAGCGACTCCTCGAACTCGTCGATCCAGGCCATGCCCGAGACGTCGACCGGCCGCGGGAAGGCCGTGAGGATCTGGGCCGCGGGCGAGAAGCCATCGAAGCGCCGGTAGGGGGCGGGGTCGATCAGCTCGTCCGTGAGGTTCTTGGGCAAGGCTTCGGAGAGGTACTCGAGCCGCAGGCCCGTCTCGGTGGAGGCGTCCTCCTCCAGCCAGCGGTCGCTGGGCCAGGGCAGCGCGCAGTGCAGCGGGCTGAGCCATTCGCAGCCAGCCTCGACGGCCAACGGGATGGGGTCGACGGCGGCCTCTTCGGGCACGCAGGACACCAGGAGCAGCAGGGCGAGGAGTGAACGCATGGCGCGGAGCCTACCGGAGAATCAACCGCCCCCGGGAGGTGTAATCGGCAGGTCGAGCCAGGCCCAGCCGGGGCCCGCGGGGGCCACGAAGGAGACCGTGGCGAGGGTGCGGGCCAGGCAGGTCGCCACCCCCTGCGGGCTGCCCTGCCACGAGACTGCGCCGGCCGCGTGCACGGAGCCGTCGGGCCGCACGAGGGCTTTGAGCTGCACGGGGCTCCCGACCGGGGTCAGCTCCCAGCAGGCGAGGAACGCGGGGGCAGAGCCCCAGATCGCGCGCTGCGTGCGCTCCTTGTCGAGCCGCCCACGCGCCAGCTCGGAGCTGCTCACCCAGGTCCCCGGCGAGGGGCCGAAGGCCCAGGTGGCGCGCAGGATCTGCCCGGCCGTGGCGGCGCCCAGGCGCACCTGCTGGAGCACCTCAGCGAGGCAGGCGGCCGCCTCGGGTTCCAGGCCCTCGGTCGCTGCCGCGAGCGCGGGGCGGCCGTCTGCCGAGAAGGTCAGGTCGAGGGTCAGGGGCGAAGGCTCGGCCCCGAGGCAGCCCACGAGCTGGGCGCCCAGCCCCCGGATCGCGGGAGCTGCCGCGGCGGTCGCCCGGTCCGCGACGAGCCGCGCCGTCTCGTCGAGCGGCACGGGGGCCACGCGGAAGAGGGCCACCAGCGCCGAGCCCGGCCCGGGGCCCTGGGGCGGCAGGTCCAGCTCGAAGCCCGGCTCCAGGTCGGCGGTCGACAGGGTCGCGCGGAGCCGGAGCAACAGGGCTGGATCGCGGCCCGCCGGCACCTTTCGCAGACGCACGCGCCGGAGCTTCCGGCGCACGCAGCGCTCCAGGGCCTCCAGGTCATAGGACTCCAGCCCGCGCTGCTCCGGCGGCGGCCCGTGGCTCACGATCACATCCGACACCCCGCCGCCGGGAGCCAGCTCCAACCTCAAACCGAGATCGGCCGCACCGGACCAGGGAGCGGGCAGGCATCGCTCCAGGGACAGGGCCCCCAACTTGCGAAATGCCAGCTCCTCCCAGGCATTCGAGGCACCGGCCGCGGACGGGCCCAGGAGGCTGAGCGCGAGCACGACGAGAAGCCATGCGTGCGGGGGGCGGCGGACCATCGACGCGAGCCTACCCAGCGGGGCCGGCCGGCGATATCGTGGTGGTCCAACTCCTGGGGGGAGTCGGAGCACTGATGGTGGATCGCATCCTTGTCGTTGAGGACGACCGGGATTTCTCGCTGCAATTGACCTCGCTGCTCGAGTTCAACGGCTTCGAGGTGGACAGCGCGCACACGGGGACCGAAGGGCTGGAGCACTTCGCCGCGCAGCCGCCCGATCTCGTGCTGCTCGACGTGATGCTCCCCGAGAGCCACGGCCTGTCGGTGCTCGAGCGCATCCGCGAGCTGCCCGGCGGCGCCGACGTGCCGACGGTGCTGATGAGCGCCGTGTACGACCGCGGGGACATCGGCGCGCGCGACCAGGCGCGCCTCGGCGTCGTCGCCTTCCTGACCCGCCCCTTCAGCCTCAACGACCTCGGCCGCCGCGTCCGCGAGATCCTCGGCCGACCCGAGAAGGGTCGGGCCAGCGTGCGCACGGCGATGAGCTCGGCCGACCGCAGCCCCGATCGGGCCGGGATGGCGCTGGTCTCGGGCCCCATGGCCCAGATCCCGGACTTCGTGGCGAGGGAGTTCGCTGACGTCGACGAGGACGAGCTGAGCTTCGGCAGCGCCGCGCTCCAGTTCGAGCTGGGCGCGGATGCCATCGACATCGACGACCCGGACGGCGAGGAGGACGACGATCCGGCCGCGACCAGCGGCTTCTTCCTGGTCGCAGAGCCGGGGCCGCTGCGGACCCCCGACGCCCAAGACGAGGCGGAGGACGACGCCCCCGGGGAGGAGGCCGCCGAGGCCGAGCAGCCCCCGCCGCCCTACTGGCTCCCGTCGCTGGCGGGGGACGACTCGATCGAGTTCGAGATCGAGATCAGCGCCCCCTCGGCGCCGCGTCCAGCCCCCGCCCCGCCTCCGGCAGTCCCCCGCCCGCAGCGACGGGCAGGAAGCGACCTTCCGGAGCTCCTTCGCACGCTGCTCGATGGCCGGCCCAACCAGCCGCGGCTGTGGACCCGCGCGATGATCGGCTTGCACCTGAACCGCCTGGCCGGCCGCTTGAGCCTGGTCGAAGAGGGCTGCACCCGCAGCCTGCTCTTCCTCAATGGCTACCCCATGTGGGTCGAGGTCGAGCCCTTCAGCGACGGCCTGCCCGCGTGGCTCGTGGCGCAGGGGCAGCTGCCGCCCAACAAGGGCGTCAAGTTCGTGGAGCTCCACCAGAAGAAGGGCTGGTCCATCCCCAGGACGCTTCTCGCGCTCAAGCGCTTCGAACCCGACGAG
>JAJDAI010000386.1 GCA_029261955.1 Deltaproteobacteria bacterium
GGCTGAAGCCGGCGGCTCGTTCCGCGGCTCCACCGATGCCCCGGTGTTCCTGCCGGCGACCGCACCCAAGACCCTGCTCGGCTCGATCCCGCTGCGCGCGCAGCCTCTCCGGGCCCAGCAGCTGGGCGCGAACGTCCAGCACGCCTCCTTCGACATCCCCCGAGTCGTCCACTAGGCGCGCGGCGCAAACATGACGCCCCCCAAGCACCCTCTGCTCTCCCCTGCCCTCGCGCTGGCCGCCGTGCTCGTCGCAGGCTGGGTGAGCCCGTCTCGCGCCGGAGACTCGGTGATCGGTGACCTGCCGCCGGCGGTCTCGACCTTCGAGAGCCTGCTCTCGCTCGAGTTGAGCGACCGCGAGGCCCAGAAGCTCTTCAACGAGCTGGAGTCGCTGCTTCTCGAGCGCGTGGGCCCCGACCGGATCACCGCGACCGAGCTCTACCTGGGCGCCATGCAGGGCATGGTCGAAGTGGCCAACCGGCGCCTGTCCGAGGACGTGTCCACCAAGCAGGCGAGCCTGCCGCCAGCCGGCATGTTGATGCGCAGCATCGACGCGAACCGCCTGGTCGAGGGCCTGCAAGGCCGGATGACGGGCCTCGGCATCGAGTTCCAGCTCTACGCAGACGCCGGCCTGCTGGTGGTCTCGCGCGTGCTGCCCGGCTCGCCGGCGGAGCGGGGCGGGCTGCTGGCCGGAGACCGGATCGTCGCGCTGGACGGCATGGGCTTCGCGGGAGCGGATCTGCCGTCCGTGATCTCGGTGCTCCAGGGAGACCTGGGCACGAACCTGAGCCTCGACGTGCTGCGGGGCATGGGCCTGGCCGCCGCGCGGTACCGGGTGACGCTCCAACGACAGGCCTTCGCGGTGCGCAGCGTGGACGAGGAGCTGCGCCCCAACGGCGTGGGCTACGTCCAGATCTACCAGTTCCACGAAGGCACGCCGGGCGAGGTGGAGGAGAGCCTGACGCGGCTCACCGAGCTGGGCGCCGACCGCTTCCTGGTGGACCTGCGCAACAACCCCGGCGGCGATCTGCGGGCCGCGGCGGGGGTCGCGGATCTCTTCCTGCCCGCGGGCACGGTGCTCGCGCACCTCGCCGAGCCGGGCCAGACCGAGCGGGACCTGCTCACGACCCGCGGCGTGGTCAGCGATCGCTCGCTCGCCCTGCTGGTCAACGGCTGGACGCTGGGCGCGGCCGAAGTCTTCGCGGCGGCGCTGCAGGAGCACGGGCGGGCCTACCTCATCGGCGAGCCGACCATGGGCGTCGGCCGGACGCAGACCCTCATCCCCCTGGGCCACGGCCTGACGCTCCGGCTCGACAGCGTGCGGGTCCAGTCCCCGACGGGGCGTTCCTGGCAGGCGGAGGGCATCCTCCCGGACCTGCCCATCTGGGCCTCGGGCCTGAGCCTCGACGAGGCGCAGGGCGGCCCCGCCGACCCGCAGTTCGAGACCGCGGTTCACTACCTGCTGACCGCAGCGGACGCGACGCGCTGAACTTGCGCCCCGGCCCCCGCCACATGGGGGCCCTCGCTTGACCGCACTTCCTCTCAGCAACTACCATTCGTCCCGATCGGGCCCAATGGATCGGCCCGAATCGCGGGCCCATCGGAGCGGGTTTGCATCCCCCGGGGGGCTAGCGCGGGCGGCATGTCGAAGACGGACCTTCACACCCGAATCAAGCGCATCCGCGGCAAGTCCCAAACGGGGGTCTTGCACGTGAGGGCCGAAGGCTGGCTGGATTCGGACCTCCACTTCATGGACGGCCAGCTCGTCGCCTGCGGCGGCTCGGAGGACAACCTCGTCCTCGGCGGCCTCCTGGTCTCGGCCGGACACATCCGATCCGACGACCTCGACGTGCACCGCGACACCCTGCTGGACGGTGAGGACCTGGCGGACAGCCTGGTCTCGGGCGGCCAGTTGGACGGCTCGGCGGTCATGGAGGCGCGCGGCGCGCTCTTCCTGGACAACCTGGCCTGGGCCGCCGCGGCACCCGAACCGGCGCTCGCCTGGGAGACCCAAGAGGCGGTCTTTCCCGACAACATGCAGTTCGGCGTGGACCTGGACGAGGTGCTCGCCGATCTGAAGGGCTGGTTGGTCACAGCTGGCCCCGTCGTCCAGGCCCTCGTGGAAGGCCAGTTCTTCGCGCGCGCCGGCGAGCGCCCGAGCGATCTCGACCCGACCCTCTGGGAGCAGCTCGCGGAGCCCCGCGGCATCCACGGTCTGCTGGGCGTGCTCGGGCCGCCGCGGCGCGCTGCGACCGAGGCCGTGGCTCGCTGGCTCCAGGCGGGCGTGCTCGCCGAGACCCAGAAAGAAGGAATCACCCAGTCGGACTACGACCTCGCCGCCCGCGGCGGGTTCATCAAGTCCTACGAGGTGCTCGACAAGGTGGACCTGAGCGGCGTGGAGGTGCTCGGCGCCAAGACGACCCCGCCCTCGGAGGTCAGCCTGCCCGCCATCGAGGCGATCGACTTCGACGACGACGAGCTCATCGCCGCCCACGAGCACGACGAAGACGAGCTCATCGCCGCCCACGAGCACGACGAAGACGAGCTCATCGCCGCCCACGAGCACGACGAAGACGAGCTGGTCGCCGCGCACGAAGACGACGACGACGAC
>JAJDAI010000387.1 GCA_029261955.1 Deltaproteobacteria bacterium
GACCTGGCCGGGGCCGCCCTCCGTGGAGCAGGTGCCCGTGTTGGGCGCCGCGCTGTCGTCGTCGTCCGCTGCGTCGTCGTCGTCCGCTGCGTCGTCGTCGTCCGCCGCGTCGTCGTCGTCCGCTGCGTCGTCGTCGTTGGCTGCCGAGTCGTCGTCGTCGGTCGCGGGGCAGCCCAGGAGCAGGAGCAGGAAGAGCAGTCGGTGCATGCCCGGACGATATCACCGGGCCCGCTCGACCCCCGGGCACAGGCGCGAGTCGTCCAGCGGCCGCAGGCTCAGGCCGCTCGCCTCGGCGCGGTGGTGCGCGAAGGTGACCGTGAGCTGGTGCTCCCCGGCCCCGACCCCGAGCTCGTGCGCGGCCGGCGCCCATCCCTCGCCCACGTGCAGCAGCTCCACACCGTCCACGTGGACCCACAGGTCGTCCGTCGCCGCCACCAGCAGCGTCGCGGTCGCTCCCTCCGCCTTCAGCCAGCCCGTCCAGGCCACGGAGAACCAGGCCGGGTCCTCCTCCAGGCCCTCGTCCACCGGCCACCAGCTGCCCCCGAAGTCCAGGCTCGGGTCGAGCCGCTCGAAGGACGCGGGCCCCGAGGGCGAGGCCTCGATCTCGGCCTGCACGGCGGGGTGATCCGCGGACAGGTTGAGGTAGCGCCCCACCAGGCCCTGCTCGCAGCTCGTCCAGTCGGGCGGGAGCTGCTCGCGTTCGACGGGGGCCTCGTCGGTGGTGCGCAGGGCCGTCTCGGAGCAGCCGCAGAGCAGCACGATCAGCAGCTCAGGCCAGCAACGCATCGAGCACCTCCACGCCCTGGAGGTGCTGGGCCGGATCGAGCCCGCCGAGCTTCAGCAGCGCCGCGCCCAGGTGCTCCGCGCCGAGCAGGGTGCCCGAGGGGCTCGGCCGCCCCGTGCGCAGGTCGATGGTCTCCGGCAGCAGCCCGGCGTCGCTCGCGCCCACGACCCGCCCCCCGGCGACGCCCGGGCCCACCACCATCGCCGACGTGAAGGGCCAGTGGTCCTTGCCCCCGCCGCCGTTCAGCCGCGGCGTGCGCCCCAGCTCGCTCAGGCAGACGATGACGAGCTCGTCGAGCAGGCGCGGCATCGTGTCGCCGGGCGTGATGGCCAGCCCGTCCAGCAGCTGATCCAGGGTCGAGAAGAAGGAGTCGAACTGGGGCCCCTGCGGCGTGTTGTTGCCGTGCGTGTCCCAGCGACCGGGGATGCGGATCATCGCGCAGCGGCTGATGCCCAGGCGCAGCAGCTCCGTCGCCCGCCGCGCCCGGTCCAGCAGCGAGCCGCCGTCCAGCTCCAGGCCCGCCTCGACGCGACGCGCCTCCAGCTCGTGGGCCCGCTCCAGGCTGTCGAGCAGCTCCGCCGACTGCTCGCCGGCGCGCCCCTCCGCCCCCTCCCGCAGCACCGCGGCGCGGTCGAGCACGAAGCCGTCCACCAGCGCGTCCAGGGGACGCTGGAGCACCGGCGCCGGGCGGTCCGCGGAGCCCACGGCCGAGCCATCGACCAGCTCCACCAGCTCGCCGCCGCCGCCACGCACGACCACCGAGCCTCGCGGCCCCGGCAGGGTGGGCCCGCTGAAGACCACGTGGGGCATGGGCATGTCGCCCTGGCCCTCCGAGGCGAGCAGGGTCGGCCAGTCGGTCAGCGCGTCCGAGGTGCCGCCGGTGAGCACGAAGCGCGTGCCCGCGCCGTGGCCGATGCTGTGGGTGTCCAGGCCGTTGATCACGCAGGTGCGGTCGCCCCAGCGCTCGAAGAAGCGCGCGACGCCGAGCCGATCGGGCCCCGCCGTGAAGGGGATGCCGTGCGCGTTGCCTTCGAAGGTGTCGGGCGGCATGTCGACGCCCCCGCCGAAGCGCGGCTCGAAGACCTGGCTCGTATCCCAGCCCCCCTCCGCGAAGAAGAAGAGGAAGCGGCGCTGTCCGGGCGTCGCGGCGCGCGCACCGCGGACAAAGGGCAGACCGAGGGTCGCGAGGGCGCTGGTTCCGAGGAAGGCGCGTCTTGTGGGTCGGGGCATGATCTCTCCGGGGGGCTGGGGGGTCAGTAGAGGAGGAGCTGGGGGTCGCGCAGGGCGGCGGCGAGGACGGCGGACCAGGCGGAGCGCTCGGAGCCGGTCATGGACCAGGCCTGCTTCCAGAGCTGCACGAGGGCCTCGGGCTCGTCGGAGTCGCCGGGCAGGGGCACGCCCCGCACCCGCTCCAGGATCCGGCGGCACTGCAAGGCGAAGAGGGCGGGCTCGTCCTCGGGGCGCTGGCCCGTCTCGATGCGGTCCAGCAGACCCGGCCCCTCGCCCTCGAGGTCCGCGCCGACCGCGTGCCAGGCGGACAGCCAGGCCAGGCGCTCCTGCACGAGCACGCGCGCCACGGAGGGAGTCCAGTTGGGCTTGGAGCCGGCGAGCGCGTCGGTGCCGCCCGCCAGCGAGGCCATGCGCGAGCCGTGGGCGGTGAGCAGGTCCACCTCGTCGCGTGTCCAGCGGTAGCCGGTCAGGGCCTCGATGCGGGCGCCGAGCTGCGCGGGGTCGACGAGCTTCCAGCCCCGCCGTGCGTCGTCTTCGGGGTCCTCGGCGCCCAGCTCGCCGTACTCGGGGGACAGGAGGATGGAGCGGAACACGGAGCGCAGGCGCAGGCCGCTGTCGACGAAGGCCTCTGCGTGGTGCTCCAGCTCGAGGGGGTCGGGGATCTCGCGCTGGAGCAGGCCCTCGGCCACCGCGCGCACGGTGCAGCGGGCGAAGCGGGGGTCGTCGGCGATGCGCTCGCCCAGCTCGGCGAGGCCGGTGGTGCGCTCGTCGAACCACGAGGGCGGCAGGTCGGCGTAGTCGCGCCAGCGCTCCTCGCGCTCCGGTCGGTACAGCGGGATCGGGTCGTCGTCGGACTCCGACCAGAAGCCGAAGAGGTGGGCGGCGAGGGGATCGAGGGACGCGTGGCAGAGGCGGCAGCCCGGCTGCTCAGCGATGGCGACCTCGGGGTCGGCGTTGTCCTCCAGCGCGTTGGGCCGGAAGCTCAGCGGTCGCTGGAGGTAGTCGTCGCAGAGCAGGATGCGGGCGAGGGCGTTGGCCCGGGCGCGGTTGGCGTTGCCCCCGGTCGAGGGGTAGCGCATCCAGAGCGACGACGAGGCCAGCACCCCCGCAGCGGGGCGCTCGTCGAGCCAGCGGGCGGGGTGCCAGCCCGGGCGCGACAGGCCCAGCCCGAGCACGGCGGCCGCCGAGGGATCCGCGATGGCGTAGTCGGCGGTCAGGATGTCGGTGAAGGGCAGGTCGGCTTCGGCGACGTGCGACAGCAGCCGCAGGGGCATGTCCGCCAGCGAGGCCGCCAGCTCGCTTTGCTCCAGCCCGAACTCCTCCGCCTCCAGGTCCGTGCGGCCCGTCCGCATCCGGTAGCGCATGTCGAAGATCACCCGCACGCGCTCGCCGAAGCGCGGGTCGTGCAGCCAGCGCTCCACGAAGTCCGCGTAGAGCTCCGGCTCGTCCTCGATGGCGTCCAGGTCGACGTCCAGCGGGGGCACGCCGCGCAGGTCGAGGGACGCGCGCAGCAGCTGGGCGCGGGCGGGGAGCTCGGTCGGGCCCGGGCTCGGCGCGCAGCCGACCAGGAGCAGGAGCAGGGCGATCATGGGGCCTCCAGCAGGGCTCGGGTGGAGGGGACGAAGCCGGCGGCCGGCGGGGGAGGGGTGGGGCTCTCCAGGAGCAGCGCGAGGTCCAGGCAGACCTCGGCCTGCGCGACGCCGCGCACGTAGAGCGTCCCGCAGCCCTCGCAGGCCCCATAGGGCGGGTTCGCGTAGGGCGCGCTGTCGGTCTCCGGCGCCTGGAAGACGAGGTCGAACCAGGTCGCGTCGGGGTCGCGCAGGCCGATCCAGCCCACGGGCTCCGCGTCGCAGCCGCCGCCCAACCAGAGGTCCAGGCCGACGCTGTCGAAGCGCCCCGCCACCAGCCCGTCGAGCAGGTGCAGCTCGCCCTGGCCCTCGAACTCCGTGGACTCACCGCCCGCGCTGCGCACGCTCAGGTCGGCGCGCAGCGAGCGCTCCAGCTCGGTGCCCCGTGCGGTCCCGCGCAGGCTCCGCGTCCACGACCACTGGCTGTAGTCGGGCCCCTCGGACCAGCTGGCGGACTCGTCCAGCTCCCCGTCGAAGCCGAAGAGCGTGCCGCCCTCGTCCGCCACCTCCGCGAGGCCCACGAGGCTGCGCTCAGCCGTGGTCAAGCTCGCCAGCTCGGCCGGGTCCCGGCGGGCCTCCGAGGCCCAGGTCAAGGCGCCGCGAAAGCTCGTCTGCTGCCCGCAGCGGTCCACCCAGGCCAGGCCACCATCGAGCTGCGGCCCGTCCGGTGCGGCGAGCCACAGGTCGGGGCAGCCGGGTTCGCGGAGGGCGAGCGTCGCCTCGTGTGCGGCCCACACGTCGTCGGCGACGGGCAGGAGCACGTCCCGAAAGGCCTCGGTGAAGGCGGCCGCCAGCTCCTCGGTGTCCACCGGGATGGGCTCCGGCACGAAGGGGAGCTCGGGCGCGGTCTCGGGCAGCGCCTGGGCGCAGCCGGCCAGGAGAGCCAAAAGGCACAGGACGCGGATCATGGGCTCACCTCGATCCCGACCTGGGTGGTCCAGCCGAGGTGCACCGTGGCGCCCTCCTGCGATCCGCTCCCCCAGAGGCGCCACGCGATGCCCTCGATCTCGCGCAGGACCCGGCCTTCGCTCAGGGCGAGCCGCAGGGGCTCCCCGTCGCGCGGCCGGTCGGCGAATCGGCAGCCGGTCTCGTCTCCCTCGGTGAGCTGCGGGGTCAGCAGCCAGGCGATTTCGCAGGCGCCGCAAGGCTCCGAAGGCTCGACGTCGAGGTCGAAGCGCAAGGCGCAGAGGGGCTCGTCCTCCCCCACGATCGCCTCGCGGTGGACCAGCCAGTCGCCGTCCTCCGCCAGCCGCCCCCGCTGGGCGATGCGCAGCCAGTCCGCGGGCGATTCATTGCCGAGCGCGCTCGGGGCGGGCGGCGGAGGCAGCTCCGGCTCGTCCTCGCTGTAGGGCTGCTCCGCGGGCAGCTCCGGGGGCTCCGCCTCGAAGACGCAGCCGACCGCAAACAGCAGGCTGCTCAGCAGGGGCAGGAAGAGGGTGTGGGGGTCCAAGAAGCACCTCGCTTCCACCCTCAATCGTCCTCGTCCCACCCTGGGGATGGATGCGCTGCGCTGGCCAATCTTTTTGTTCGAAGGCAGGATTTGCGCCG
>JAJDAI010000388.1 GCA_029261955.1 Deltaproteobacteria bacterium
GGGGCCGGCGGCGCGGTGCGCGTGGTCCAGGCCCGCGAGCGCGTCGTCCCAGAGGACCAGGATCGCGGCCAGTGGGAGGGGCCGGCCGAGCCGCTGCATGAGGGTGATGAGCTGGTCGAGCGTGATGCCCCGCACGAACTCGAGCACGAGCAGGTGCTGCACCTCGTCCCCGTCCGGCACCTCCTCGAAGCCCTTCATGGCGACGACGTTGGGGTGCCGCAGCCGGCTGAGGATGCGGGCCTCGTCCGCGAGGGCCAGCAGCACGTCGGGGTCGGTCTCCGCGAGCGATCGGTGCACGACCTTGACCGCCACCTCCTCCACGAAGCCCATGGGGCCCTGGTTCAGCGCGCGGTAGACGGAGCCGAAGCCACCGACACCCAGGAGCTCCTTCAGCTCGTAGCGGCCGATCTTCAGGAGCGGGTCGGACTCGGGCGGTGCGGTCGTCACCCCCTGAGTCTACGGGGGGCGGAGGGCGCGGCCATGTCGGACGCGCTGCTTTCGTGGGAAGGGGTGCGCTCGGGTGCCTCGGGCAGCCCCCCTGCGGTCCGCACTAGACTCGTGGGATGAACGACAAGCACGCCCGGCCGCTCCCGCGAGTCCCCAAGACGGCCTGGACCCTCTTCGCCCTGCTGTTCGCGGGCTGCGGCACGCCGGTCGACGCCGACGGGCCCTTCGCCACCGAGGTTCACGGCGTCCTGGTCGAGCGCTGCGGCTGCCACGACAACACGCAGGGCCCGGCGGCGGGCACCTCCTCCAAGGCGGGCCCCGGGGACTTCGCGGCGGACGATCTGTCGATCGCCTACGACGCGGCGCAGGACTACCTCACGCCCGGCGAGCCCGAGAACAGCCCCCTCTACACCCAGATCCTGCCGGACGCGGGGGGCGAGCCCGACATGCCGCCCCTGGCCTTCGAGCCCATCCCCCAGCTGGAGCGCGATGCGATCCGGGACTGGATCGCGGACGGTGCGATCGCGGAGTAGCCCCCGACCGACCGTCGACAGGCCGCGCCCGCCGTGGCAGAAGCCCAGAATGCGCACGATCCTCCTGACGATCCCGCTCCTGCTGATCCCGCTCCTGACGGCCTGCCCGGTCGAAGAGGAGCCCCCGCCCGCCGTCGAGCCCTCCTTCCCCGAGGACTTCCTGTGGGGCACCGCCAGCGCGGCCTGGCAGGCGGAGGGGGACTTCGATCCCGATCCCAGCGACGCCTTCGACGTGCGCTCCAACTGGACGGTCTGGACCGAGCGCGGCTGCGTCATTGATGGCCAGACCAACCCCGCCGGCGCCGGCTTCTACACGCAGTACGCGGACGACTTCGAGCTGGCTCGGGGCCTGGGGAACAACACCTACCGCCTGACCATCGACTGGGCCCGGGTCGAGCCCGAGAACGACGTCTGGAACGAGGCCGAGGTGGCCCACTACGTCGAGGTGCTCCAGGCCGCGCGCGACGCCGGCCTCGTGCCGATGGTGACCTTCTGGCACTGGGTCATGCCCACCTGGATCCAGAACCCCACCGAGGTCGACCCCCTGGACACGCTGGCCTCGCCGGCCGGCCCGGACTCCTTCTGGGTCGAGGAATTCACCGAGTTCGTCAGCCACGTCGCGGCGCAGGTGGGCGAGTACGCGGACCTCTACTCCATCCTCAACGAGCCCTTCTCGGTCATCTCGGCCGGCTACCTGCTGGGCGGCTGCGGCTCCGAGGCCTTCCCGCCCGGCGCCACCCTGGATCTCGCGGGCGCACGCGGCACCGCGGCCAACCTGATCTTCGGCCACGCCTCGGCTTGCGACGCGCTGAAGACCCTGGACGTGACCGACGTCGACGGCGACGGCGCGACGGCGCTCTGCGGCATGGCCGCGACCAACAACGTCATGCGCCCCCGCGACCCCTACAACCCCGACGACGTGGCCGGCGCCGCCAGGATCGACTGGATCTACAACCACAGCTTCATGGCCGCGCTCATGGACGGCGACGTGGACCTGGACTTCGACCAGGCCTTCACGACCACGATGGCGGACAACCCCGACCTGCCCATCGACGAGGGCCACTACCCGGAGCTCGTCGACAGCCTCGACTGGCACGGGCTGAACTACTACGGGCCCATCTCCATCGTCGGCCTGCCCGCGTCCAGCATCGGCGGCCTCCCCAGCATCGACGTCGCCGACTACAACCCCTCGCTGCCCCACAGCTCCCTGGGCTTCGCCATCGACGCCGGCGGCTTCGGCGAGGTGCTCGACGCCTTCTCCGTCTACGGCCTGCCCATCTACATCACCGAGAACGGCCTCGGGGATCCCGAGGACGAGGACCGCGCCATGTTCCTGGTGGAGCACCTCGACGCGCTCCAGTCGGCCATCGGGCGCGGCGTCGACGTGCGCGGCTACTACCACTGGAGCCTGACCGACAACTTCGAGTGGGCGCACGGCTTCCACCAGCGCTTCGGCCTCTTCCGCGTGGACTTCGACGACCCCGCGCTGCCCCGCACGCGCAACGGCTCGGCGGATGCTTACGAGCAGATCATCGAAGCCAACGCCATCAACGACACGATCCGCGACACTTGGATCAAGGACCGCTACGCCAGCGACGGCCGCCCCTGAGCCGCCGGCGGAACCTGCCCCGCCTCGGGGCTGTCTGGAGTCGCTAGATGCTCGACGATTTCGTGAACTGGATCCTCGACCACGGCCGCCGCGGCGGGCTCGTGATGTCCGTGGTGGGGGTCGTCTGCCTGATCCTGGT
>JAJDAI010000389.1 GCA_029261955.1 Deltaproteobacteria bacterium
GTCGTCGGGGCACTCGCAGCCGGTGCCGTAGCTGCCGTCGACGTCGAAGTAGCCCGTCGTGCACTCGCTGATGAAGCAGTCGCCGCCCGCGCAGTAGGTCACCGTCGCCTCGGAGGTCGGCGGGCACATGAAGGCCGGGTCGCCGTCGTCCGCGGTGCCGGTGCAGTCCTCGTCCACCGTGTCGCAGGTCTCGGTCGCGCCGGGGTAGACGCTCGCGTTGGCGTCGTCGCAGTCCGAGGGCGAGCAGGCCAGCCCGTCGCCGAAGCCGTCGCCGTCGTTGTCGGTGTCCAGGCAGGGGCAGATGGCGTCCAGCAGGTCGCAGTTCTCGTCGATGCCGTTCTCGCAGATGTCCGCGGCCTCGGGGTGGTAGGCCCCGTTGCTGTCGTCGCAGTCGGCGAAGATGCAGGTGGGGTCGTCGCCGTAGCCGTCGCCGTCGCCGTCGCTCGCGAAGCAGGCGCAGCCGTCGTTGGCGCCGCCCGGCGTGCCGAAGTCGGTGAAGGGCCCGGCGATGGGGTTGCCGGCCAGGCACCAGTTGTTGGCGTCGTTGTTGGCGGTCGGGTCCGGCACGCCGAGGGACGGCTCGTCGAAGCCCAGGGAGTGGCCCGCGAGGCCGCCCGAATAGAGCGTCATGTCGTAGTCGACCCGGTCGATCTCCTCGCCCCCGAAGCTGAGCACGATGGAGTCGTCGGCGTTGCCGAGCGCGAAGTTGCTGTACTCGTAGGCCGCGAGCACGCCGCCGTTGGTCACGAAGTCCAGGTTCCGGGCCAGCACCACGCGGGCGCCGGGCGGCAGCACGATGGACTCGCTGATCACGTGCAGGTCCGCCCCGTCGTCGTGCAGCTCGAAGCCGAGCAGGTCGATCTCCAGGCCGCTGGCGTTGTAGAGCTCGATCCACTCGCCGGCGACGTCCGCCACCCCGTCGGGGTTGGCCAGGAACTCGCTGACGACCAGGTCCCCGCTGAGGGGCAAGACCGTCGTGCTCGCCTCGGCGTAGTCGCTCCAGTCGGTCCCGTCGGTCGCGCGCACCTGGCAGGTCCACTCCTGGCCCAGCTCCGTGCGCACGGCGGGGATGATCCAGAGGCCGTCGCTGGCCGGGTCGGGCAGGCCATCCACCAGCCAGGACACCTCGTAGCTGTCCGGGTTGAGGATGCTGTCGCCGTCGATGTCCGTGGCGTCGCTGTCGATGATGCAGGCGAGGCCCTGGTCCTGCGTGGCCGCGGGGGTCGGGTCCACGCTGATGATGGGCGGGACCGGCGCCGTGTTGCTGATGGTGATGGTGTCGCTCACGACCGAGGGGCCGGTGTCGATGCCGTCGGTGGGCGTCAGCTCGCAGAAGACGGGCTCGTCGCGGTCGAACCAGACCCCGTCCAGGGTCAGCGCCGTGTGCGGGATCGGCACGCCGGCGACGGTCCACTGGACGTCGTAGTCCTCGGGGTCCCCGTCGGAGTCCTCGAAGAGCACGCCCGCGCAGGTGAGCACGGTGTCCTCGAAGGCGGGGTCGGGGCTCAGCAAGGCGCTGTCCACCGAAGGCGGGCTGTTCTGGATGGTCGCGCTCACCGACACCGGGTTCGAGTTGAGCGTGCCGTCGCTGGCCATGACCTGGCAGGTCCACTCGTCCAGGGCGGCGGTCTGGTCCGCCGGCACCGTGTCGCTGATGTTCAGCGTCGGGGAGCTGTCCCGGAACCACTGGAAGGCGTAGGTGATCGGCTGGCCCTCGGGGTCGGCCGAGCCCTGGAAGATGATGCAGGTGAGGTCGTCGCCGGTGAAGGGATCCTCCGGGAGGATCTGGAGGACCGGGTCGCTGGGCGGCAGATCGTCGGACAGGACCGCGAAGGCCACCGCTGCGAGGCAGCTCTCGCCGCCCTCGTCCGTCGCCGTGAGCGTGACCTCGTGGTCGCCCGGCGTGAGGTTCGAACGCGAGAAGGTGAGCAGGCCCGCGGCCGTGGGCGCGGTCACGTCCAGCAGGCCATCGACGTTGGAGAACCACTCGACCTCGAGCAGCTCGTTGGGTCGGTCGTCGTTGACGGTGCCCTGGAAGGTGACGAGCTCACCCGCCACGAACTGCGCGTCGATCTGGGGCGAGGTGATGGCGCAGCCCGGCGCGAGGTTCTCGCCCAGGAACTCGATCAGCATCGCGATCGAATCCGCAGCTCCAGCGGTGTCCGTGACCGTGACCTCGATGGACCAGGTCCCCGGCTCCAGGCCGCCGATCCAGCGCTCGCTCTGGCCAGTCTGATCCGGCGTCGTATCGCCCAGATCCACCGGCTTGGCCACGGTGTCCGTGCGCTCGGCGATCCAGCTCATGACCAGATCCGCCGGCGGATCCTCGGCGTCACTCACCAAGGCGAGGAAACGCAGCGAGTCACCGGGCTCGACCACGATGGGTTCGCCGTCGTCGTTGGGCGCGGGCTCCTCCAACGTGACCTGAGGTGGCGTATTGGGCGCCACATTCACGGTGTTCTGGTCGGGACAACCCGTCAGCAACAGAGCGGCGACGAGGGGCATAAGCGCAATAGGGCGAGGAGACATCGATGGCACGTTAGCAACTTCGCCGCACTGGTCCAGGGTATGAGGCGGCCCCCCGCGGTATCCTCCGCGAGCCAGTGCGCCATTTCCTCCTCTTTCTGCTGCTTCTGACTGCCTGCGTGGACGACGCGGACGGCGACGGCGTGCCCGCCGAGCTGGACTGCGACGACCACGATCCCGAGCGTTCGCCGGAGACCGAGGAGTCCTGCAACGGCCTGGATGACGACTGCGACGGGTTGATCCCGGCGGACGAGTTGGACCAGGACGGCGACGGCCGCTCGGCCTGCAACGGCGACTGCGACGACAGCAACCACCGCGTCGGCCCCGACGAGCCGGAGCTCTGCGACCAGCTGGACAACGACTGCGACGGCGAGGTGGACGAGGACTTCGCCGACACCGACAGCAACGGCCTGCTGGACTGCATGGAGC
>JAJDAI010000390.1 GCA_029261955.1 Deltaproteobacteria bacterium
CGTGTCCGCGGCGCCCGCCTTCGCGGCGTCCGCCTGCACCGTCTGGAGCTCGATGAGCCAGCCGACGTGGGTCTCGACCGATCCGCGCATCTGCGCGACGTTCCAGGCCAGCGATCCACACCACAACGCAAAAAGCAGCAGCGCCGCTCCCCCGAGCCAGACCCCAACGGAAATCCCCTTCACCCCGCGAGGATGGCACGGGCGACTGGGCCTCGCGCTCTCAATCGTCACCCCGATCACCGGTCCCTGTGCCATGTCCCGTGACCGTCCCGGGACGAGCCGAGCGAGCAGGGCCCGGCCGAGACGCAGGCCCTTGAAATCGAAGAGCTTTCTTGCTGGCACGGCCCCTGCTATGCACCGGGGGGGAGGACGGCCGATCCGGTCCGTCACCAACCGGAGAATCCCATGCAGTCACCCGCCGCCCGCTTCCTTCACCTCCTCCTCTGCGTGCTGCTGCTGCCGGCCGGCGCGCTGCTCGCCGGCTGCCCGCCCGCGGACGACGACGACTCCAGCGACGACGACGACGCCACCGCAGACGACGACGACGCCACCGCGGACGACGACGACACCGCAGACGACGACGACGCAGCGGACGACGACGACGCAGCGGACGACGACGACGCAGCGGACGACGACGACGCCACCGCAGACGCCTGCGAGGGCTGCACCTGGGGCGCAGTCGGCATCCCCGTCGGCAACGTCGAAGACATCCACGGCAGCTCCACCGACAACGTCTGGGCCGTCGCGAGCTCGGCCATGGACGCCACCGCCGCCACGATCATCGCGCGCTGGGACGGCGCCGCGTGGACCAACGTCGACCAGGACCCCTACAACGTCGCGATGGTCGGGGTTCACGCCTTCGCCGCCGACGACGTCTGGGCCGTGGCCACCGGCGGGAACAACGGCGGGATCTACCACTACGGCGCCGCCGGCTGGGAAGAGCACGCCATCAACGCCTTCACCCACGCCGTCTGGGGACCCGCTTCGGACGACGTGTGGGTCGTGGGCGCGCCCACCTTCTCGGCCCCGGTCCTGCCGGTCGTGACCCACTGGGACGGCGCGGTCTGGACCCAGCTCACGGATGTTGACCTGCCCGCCTTCACCTCGCCGATCCTCAGCTCCGTCTGGGGCTCCGCCAGCGACGACGTCTGGGTCGGCGGACAGGACGGCCTGTGGCACTACGACGGCGCCGCCTGGGCGGCCGAGGACCTGTCGGCGCTGGCGCTGCCGGTGGACCTGAACATCGACGACATCCACGGCTCCTCTGCGGCCGACGTCTGGGCCCTCTCCGGCACCACCGTGCTGCACTACGACGGCGCCGCCTGGTCGGTCTTCGACAACACCACGGCCCTGGAGTTCAACGCGGTCTTCGCCATCGGCAGCGACAACGTCTGGTTCGGCGGCCCCAACGGCAGCCGCGTCGTGCACTGGGACGGCGCCACGATGGAGGAGGTCGTGCTGTCGACCAACGGCTTCGCGGACCTCGACTCCACCGAGGCCATCTGGGGCGGCGCGCCGGACGACATCTGGGCCGCCGGCACCGGCACCCACACGCCGACGGGCGACGGGCGCGCCAACGGGCATCACTTCACGGAGTGAAGGCTCAGGGGGGGCAGTCCACGCCGAGGGTGGTGTACTCGATCTCGATCGAGTCGCCGTTCTCGGGCACGTGGTCCACGTCGAAGACCACGGCGTTCAGGCCCGAGTCGTAGCTCCACCCTACGAACACGGGCACGGAGTTCAGCCGGACCTCGATCGTCTCGAGGACGGGCTCGGCCGAGAGGGCGAAGGTGTCCTCGAAGTCCTGCGCCAGCTCCGCCAGCAACTCGAGGGTGGCGGTCCAGCTCGAATCGCAGATGCTCGCGGACAGGCCGCCGGTCGCGGTGCTGGCGAAGACGTAGCCGGTGCCGGGGTCGGCCGGGCCCCCCAGGCCATTGCAGCCGCCGGTGCCCCCGCTGATGTCGGACATCACGACGTCGGCGGGGTCGTCCTTCAGCCCCTGGAACCAGGAGGTGTAGTCGCCGGGGGACGAGGGCGACTGCTCGGTTTCGTCCGAGACGAAGACGATGCGCAGCGCCGCGTCCTCCCGCAGGAAGCCCTCGTTGGGCTGGCCCGGGTCGATCCTCGGGGAGGTCAGGGCGAGCCAGGCGTTCGCGAAGCCCTGCTCGACCCCGGACCCGTTGACGCCGAGCGCGACGTTGGCGGCGAAGGACGAGCTGGGATCGACCGTGTTCGGGGTCACGATGGACGGGCTGCCCTGCAGCTCCCCGTCGTCGCCGACGTCCATGGAGACCACCCCCACCTGGTAGTCCAGGTCCAGCGCCTGCGCTGCGACCAGGAACGATCCGAAGTCGCTGCCGAGCTGCACCTGCTCCTCCTGCATGGAGCAGGAGCTGTCCACGACAAAGAGGATGTCGCTGGCGTTGCTGCCGTCCTGCTGGAACTCGTCGAGCTGAGACGCACCCAGGTGCGCGACGCCGAACTGGGTCGCCGTCGCGTCGGACGTGATCGGATCGTCGCTGATGGCGTGCAGCACCCCCGTGTCGGGCTGCACGTCGAGGGGCCCGTAGGTCACGGTCAGGTCGAGGAAATCGCCGGGCTCCAGATCCAGCGGCGTCGACGGCCACTCCGCGAGCCCCAGCTCGCCGGCGCCGCTCAGGTCCTCGAAGCTCACCGAGTCCAGCGCCAGGGTCGCGTCCCCGACGTTGCTGATCCGCACGCTGAGCTCCGCCGTGCAGCCCAGCTCCAGGTTGCCGAAGTCGAAGGCCTGCGGATCGAGCGAGATGCGCGGGCCCATCGGCGTGGCGTCGTCGTCGTCCGCGACATCGTCGTCGTCCGCGACATCGTCGTCGTCCGCGACATCGTCGTCGTCCACGGCGTCGTCGTCATCGACCGCGTCGTCGTCGTCCGCGACATCGTCGTCATCGACCGCGTCGTCGTCGTCCAGGGCGTCGTCGGTCGGCCCCCGATCTGGGGCGCAGGCGGTCATCAGGAACAGCAGGGCAAGGAGGGGGCGCATGACCGGGAGGCTACCAGCGCCCACCTTCGAAGCTACCGAAACGCCGTCACCCGGCGTCCGAAGGCCAGCTCCGCCGCCTCGACCATGTCCCGCGAGGCCTGGACCTTCCAGGTGTCGGGCAGCGCGAGCATGACCTCGGCCCCCTGGTCGGTCTTCAACTCGACGCGCACGCGCGCGGGGCCGGGGAATT
>JAJDAI010000040.1 GCA_029261955.1 Deltaproteobacteria bacterium
TTCGCGGTGCAGATCGCGAAGGCACTCGGGGCCGAGGTCTGCGCGGTGTGCAGCACCCAGAACGTCGATCAGGCGCGGGCGCTCGGCGCCGACGAAGTCATCGACTACACCGAGCAGGACTTCACGGCCGGCGGGCCCCGCTTCGACGTGCTGCTCGACCTCGTGGGCAACCGGCCGCTGGCGCAGTGCCGGGCCGTGCTGAAGCCCGGGGGCATCTACGTGGCCTCCTTCGGACAGGGCGGCGGCCCCTGGGTCGGTCCCCTCGGCCGGATCGGCCGCGTCGCCCTCGTGGCGATGTTCCAGCCCAAGACGGTGAAGGTCTTCTCGGAGACCCCGAGCGCGGAGGATCTGCTCGAGGTGGCCAGGCTCATCGAGTCCGGGCTGGTGACGCCGACCATCGAGCGCACCTACCCCCTGGCTGCTGCCCGCGACGCCTTCGGCTACCTGCTGCAGGGCCACGCGCGGGGCAAGCTGGTCATCACCGCGGGCGGCGGGGCGCCGCTGGAGGCCTGAGGCAGCGGGTGGCGCCGGAGCGCGCTACCTTCGCGCGAGACACCCCGCTGGGACCGCCGATGGTCCCTGCCCGAGGAGATCTCCGTGAAGAAGTTCGTGCTGCTCCACTGCGGATTCGAGATGCCCACCCCCGAGATCATGACCGCCTGGGGGGCCTGGTTCGAGTCGATCGCCGACCGCACGGTCGAGAACATCGGCTTCGGCGCCGCACGCGAGATCTCCGCCGAGGGCACGAAGGAGCTGCCCTGGGGCGCGGACTCCATGACCGGCCTGACGATCATCGAGGCCGAGAGCCTCGACGAGGCCGAGGCGGTCGCCCAGGGCAACCCCTTCATCGCGAGCATCCGGATCTACGAGGTCCGCGGCGGCTGAAGCACGAGGCGGAGGCGTGAGTTCCGGCGTGAGTGGGACTCACGGCGGCTCGTTCAGGGGGCTGAAGGCAGCCAGCCGCCGAAGCCAGCCTCGCCGCCCTCCCGGAAGAAGACCGCCCGAAGCTCCAGCTCGGGACGCAGGCCCTCGTTGAGCCACTCCAGCGGGCCCCGCCCGCCGTGCAGGACGAGCGGGTGGATGCCCGGGGCCAGGATCCAAGCCGCGGTCCGCTTCGCCCGTCGAGCTGCCTCGACTCCGGGGCCGCCCCCCAGGGCGGGAGCCTCGCCCGGCAGGCCGCTCCGGGCTCGCTGCAGCAGCCACGCGTAGACGAGCAGCTCGGGCAGCACGCCGACCTGGGCGTTCCCCCCGACCTTGAGTTCGAAGAGGTGGAAGAGCTCGCCGTCGGGCGAAGTCGACCAGAGATCGGCCTGCGCGCCCTGGCCCGGTGTCCAATGGGACTCCCTCGACACCGTCTCGTCGAACAGGCCCAGCGGGAGCTGGCGGCGAAAGCCGGTGATCGGCGCGAAGCGGCTCGAGAAGTCCGACGAGGCCGAGGCGTCGCGACTCAGCGCGACCTCCACCTTGTGTTCCCTCCCGCCCCCGCGGCCGTCGGCCTCGCCCCGATCGATCTGCGGCGCGTTGAAGACCGGGCGGGCGGGCCAGCGGGCGGCCGGAGCTCCGATCACCTCGAGTCGGTCCCCGAGGGCGGACTGCAGGGCCTCCAGGGCGATCCAGGCGCGGCGGGCGTGTCGCAGAGCGAGCTTCCGCTCCGGGAGGTCCCCGACGACCTCGAGGCGCAGCCGCGGCGAGGAGCCGGAGACGCGCTCGTACCAGTAGGCGAAGCACAGCAGGAAGAAGGGCGCGGCGGCCCGGTTCGTCTGCAGGTTCTGCCCGAGCACAGCGGCGTCGAGGGTCAGCGACAGGGTCGGCGCTCCCCGCTCGGTCCCGATGTCCCAGCGGCCCACCAGAGGCAGGCGCACGGACCGCCGCAGGTGCTTGCGGACGGGGAGGACGACTTGCTCTTCAAAGCTCACGGCAGCTCCTCGTCGAGCACGTACTTCGCGCGCATCCAGGACGCGTGGCCAGCCGCATCGCCGGTCGCCGCGCCGAGGGCGGCGAGCAGCTCCGAGGCTGCCCAGCGGTAGATGTGCGGGCTGTCCACGGTCCCCTGGGTGTAGGCATCCCAGGGGTCGCACACGTCGGGGTTGCCGTCGTGGTGCACGAGGGCCAGACGCCAGAACGAGACCCGGTCGTCCTGCTCCATCGCCAGCGCGAGCGCGTGGTTCCGCATCGGCTGCTGCCAGTCGCCGGCGAAGGGGCAGCCACCCGCCAGCGGAGCCCCGGGAAAGGCGGCACGGAGGGAGCCGTGGGCCTGGCGGAAGATCGACCAGTAGCGCCGGTCGCGGCTCGCCCGGTAGGGACGGCGCAGGTAGCAGCGGTCTGCATCCTCGAAGAAGAGGCCCGCGTCGAGGCAGGGAGCCCGGTCCCGGTTTCCGCGGCTGTCGATGCCTCCGCAGGGGGTGAAGCCGCCCTCGCTCAGCTTCACCTCCACGAGCAGGACGCCGGCCCGGCCTTCGCGATCGCGCAGGTGGATGGCGACGTCCGCGGCCGTGAGCTTGTCGTGCTCACGCGGTTCGGCGCCTGGGATCTCGGCGAGCAGGTCCCCCGAACCGATGAACTCGAGATCTGCTCCTTCGACCTCCACCTCGAAGCCGAACTCCTGGCCGAGGAGCTCCTCGAACGGGGCCGATCGCCCGAGCCTCAGCGGCAGGAAGAGGTTCATCGCGAAGGCCTGCGAGCTGTTCAAGGCATGGGCGTAGTCGTGCAACGGCAGGGCGCCGGTGTCCACCAGGCCCTCCGCCTCGGGGAGCAGGCGCGGGTGGAGGTTGGACCGCCAACCGGGCCACAGCGGCGAGGTGCGCGCGGCCCGGTCGCCCTGCTCGAGCAGCGCGCGGCGAGACATCATCTCGCGGAGCAGGCGACGGGAAAACGGGCTTCGGTAGGACACCGCCCGCAGTCTCGCACGCGCCGACGCGACGCTCGGGCCACGCTGCCCGTTGGCAGCCCGCCCCGGCATGGCTCCTAGCTCGGCGCGAGGCCCGTGAGCAGCCGGTCGAGGTTCTCGAACAAGGCGCGCAGGCGGGGGTCCGTGCGGCTGGGCACCGGCGTCAGCCCGCG
>JAJDAI010000391.1 GCA_029261955.1 Deltaproteobacteria bacterium
GTCGCCCGCCGCGAGGCCCACGGTGTGGCCGCTCACGGAGATGTCGGGCGAGAAGATGGGCGCGTCGGTGCCCAGCCGGTGGATGACCGGGACCAGCCCGGGGCCGCCCTCCTCGTGCGCGCCGATGAACACGTCCGAGCCGAGCGAGGCGCCGCGCACCCCGCCCGAGGCCGGGGAGGTCCAGAGCTGGATGGCCTCGTCGGAGCCCGCCGGCAGACGCCAGGCCTCCACTTCGCCCGTGGTCAGGTCGCTGGACCAGGCCACGGTGATGTCGCGGCCCGAGGTCACGACCGTCGGCTCGAGCTGCGCGAAGCCGGGGTTGAGGAAGAGGTCGACCGACTCCCCTGCGGGCTCGCCCTCGGCATCCAAGCGCTGGACGAAGGCCTGGAAGCTGTTGTCGACCCCGCGCGATCCCGCGAGGGCGAAGCCGTCGGGCAGGGCCGCGACCCGGGGCATCCAGGCGTTGCCCACATGCGGCTCCCCGTCCCGCTGCGTGGCCAGCTCGCGGTCCGCGCGCACGATGCCGCCACCGAGCCCCAGCACCGCGGTGTGGATCGACAGGTTCGGGCTGCCCCCGGCATCGACCTGCCAGGCCACGAGCATCCGGTCGCCGCTCACGGCAATGGCGGGGTCGGTCTGGTTCCCCGGGCTCTCGGTGAGCCGGGTCGGGGGGTGCGTCTCGGTGCCGGAGCAGTCGTGCGCGACGACGAAGGTCGCGAAGTCCCCCGAACCGTCAGGCTGCGGCGCGTTGTACGCGGTCCAGATGCGGTTCCCCGCGAGCACGCTCTGGGGGTGGATGCGCGCGGCGTGCGCATCGGCGGTCAGCTCGAAGCGGTGACGCGGCAGCTCCTGCTCGCTGCACGGCGTCTCCCCGGCGGGCTCATCGGGCTCGGGTTCGCATCCGAGAAGCAAGGCGAGAAGCAGCAGGAAGCGCATGCCAGGGGTGTAGCCCCGCGGGTGACCCGCCGTCCAGGGCAAGGGCGGCGCAGGCCTCAGGAACCTGCGGTAGCGTGCCGCCGTGCGGATCCACCGCCCGGGAGAGAGCCTGATGTTTCGACGTTTCCTGACCCTGCTGACCCTGTCCTTCGCCCTGCTCGCCTTCAGCGGCTGCCCTGCAACGGGAGGCGGCGGTGGCGGCGGTGACGACGACGACGACGACTGCAGCAGCTCGAGCACCGAGTGGACCTGCGAGAACGGCGACTGCGAGTGCGACGACGACGCCGCCAGCTGCACGGACCCCGACGAGACCACGGCGGACGACGCCTACAACTGCGACAACCTCTGTTACGAGTGCCTCGACTAGAGGGCGCCCGAGCCGACTACGGCGAGCCCGGCACCTCTTCGGGGGGCCGGGCTCGTTCCGTTCTGGCCAGCGGGTCCACGAGCCCACCCTGCACGAGCGGGCTCGACGGCTGCGCCGGCAGCTCGCCCAGCGCCTCGCGAGACAGCGCGAAGCGAGCCGGCAGCGACGCGCCCGGGGGCAACTCGTAGAGCCGCCCTCCGCCGCCCTCGGCGATGCGCCGCTCCAGCGGGCCGAGCAGACTCCAGGCGTCCCCCTGCTGCCAGTAGACGGCGAGCTGCTCCTCGGCCCCCGGCCTCAAGCCGACGACCGTCAGCGTCAGCGACGGCTTCTCCAGATCGACGAAGGCCCGCGCGCGGGCGCCGCCCTCGCCGGCCACGTCGTGGCTCGTGATGCGCGGGTTGGTCAGCGCGTCCAGCAGCGCCGCCGTGCCACCCGCCCGCTCCTGGAGCTGGCGGTAGTCGTCGATGACCTCGCGGGTCTGGACCTGGGCTGCGTGCAGCGTGAGGTTGGCCGACTGGAGCGTCTCCCGCTCCGCGCGCCCCCAGAACGCCGCCGCGAGCAAGGCCACCGCGAAGAGCACGACCAGCCACCAGGCGAGTCGACTCTCGTTGTGTTCGGCGAAGAGGATGGGCTCCTCGGGCGCCTCCTGGTGTCGGCGGGTGATCGCCGCGGCCATGGCCTCGGTCGCCCCCTCGCCCGCGGCCATCGGCGCGAAGACGCGGCCCAGGGCGTAGAAGGCGGCATCGAGCTCGTCGATCTCGCGGGCGCAGGCGACACAGCCGCCGGCCAGGTGCAGCCGGATGCGCTCGGCGAGCTTCGGCTCCCCCGCGTCGGTCACGTAGGCAGCGAAGTGCACGCGCAGGTCACAGCAGCGGTCGACCTCCATCAGGCCTCCCCGAGCCCGGGCCGGGACTCACCGCCGAGGGTGATCTCCGACTCGTCCGGCGGCGGCCCGTCTTCGAGCGACCGGGCGAAGGCATGCAGGGAGCCCGCGAAGCTCGCCCGCGAGGCTGAGCCGGACTCGCCGCCGGGCAGCCCGTCCAGGAAGACCTCCAGCAGCACGGCGCGCTGCTCTTCGGGCAGGCGCAGCAGCGCTCGAGCGGCCGGGTTCGTGCCGATGCCCCCCCGCAGCTCCACCGGCGGGGCCTTGCCCTTGCCGCGGCGCTTGTCCCGGTAGCTCATGCCGCGGGCCCGGGCGACGGTGAGGATCCAGGTCCAGGGCTCGCCGGCGTAGCGGTCGTAGAGCGGCGCCATCTCCCAGATCTCGGTGAGGCACTCCTCCAGGAGCACCCCCGCCGCGACCGGCTCCGCCACCATGCGCTTCAACAGGGCCAGGACCGTCGGCGCGGTGGCGTCGATCAGCTCGGTGAGCGCCTCACGATCCCCCGACGCGATGCGCTCGATCAGGGCCAGCAGCTCTTCGTTTTCGGCCAGCTTCTGCACCGCGTGAGGGTACACGCCCAGCCCGGGCCAAGCCCCGCTACAGCGATGAGCGCAGGACGTCGACGATCTGCCAGCGCCGGTTCGACCCGCCGCCGTCCAGGCTGATCACGAAGCGGATCTCGCCGTGCGCTTTCGTCTCCAGGTAGCCGGCCACCGACTTCGTCACCGTCAGCGTGCCCGTCTTGTTGGGCGTTCCGTTCTTCTGGCGCATCAGCCCCTTGTGGGGCGCGAAGAGGGCGAGCGCGGCCGCGAGGGAGGGCCCCGTCGCCCGGTTCTCGTAGGAGATCCCCGAGCCCTCGGTCACCTTCAGGCCCGCCAGCTCGGGCCGCGCCGCCAGGAACTCCTGGGCCACGGCGACGCCCTTCTCCAGCGTCGCCGGCGCGCCCTTCTCCTTCGCGCCGATGGCGAGGAAGACCTGGTTCGCGATGTAGTTGTTCGAGTAGTAGAGCAGCGCGTGCACGGACTCCGAGACGGTGCGCGTGTTGGCGTGCACGTACAGCGGTTCGCCCCGCGCCGTCGCCGCCCCGGTGGCGTCCCCGATGGCCACGCCGACCCCGCGCAGCTTCGCGGCGATGAGCTCGGACGCGTAGCGCCGCACGTCTTGCGGGCTGTTGCTCAGGTTGATGCGGTCCTTTCCCTTCACGCCGCGGCGCTTCGCGATCTCCTCGGCCAGCGGCGTGAGCGGTGTCTGCTCCTCCGCCGACTTCACGACCCCGCCGTCGACCCGGACGTTGATGGTGTTGAAGTTCACCGCCGTGGCCGAGTTCAGCGCGTCGTAGGGGTTGTCCG
>JAJDAI010000392.1 GCA_029261955.1 Deltaproteobacteria bacterium
ACGACGACGACGCCACGGCCGACGACGACGACGCCACGGCCGACGACGACGACGCCACGGCCGACGACGACGACGCAGCGGATGACGACGACGCCACCGCGGCGGACGACGACGACAGCGCCGGCTCCGATCCCAGCGCCGGCTGCGGCGACTGCTCGGCCGCCAGCGATCGCCCCAGTCCGCTCTTCGCGCTGCTGGGCGCCCTGCTGCTCTTCCGCCGCCGCCGCTCGGCCCCCCGCCTCGGCCGCTTCGCCGGCCTCGCCCTCGCGTTCGGCCTGCTGCTGCCCGGCCTCGCCGCGGCCCAGGACCCCAGCCCCGCCCTGGACATCCAGCGCTTCTCGCCGGTCTCCGCCGCGCACGGCTTCGTCGCCGTCGAGACGGCTCGCCAGCTCCCCGCCCTGCGCCCGGGCGTGGACATCTGGTTCACCTACGCCCACCGCCCGCTCCAGCTGAGCACCGAGGACGGCGACCGCTCCGTCGGCGTCGTCGACGGCCTCTTCAGCGGCCACCTGCGCGGCGGCTTCGGCTTCACGGACTGGGCCGAGATCGACGTCAGCCTGCCCTTCCTGCAGGTCGCCAACGTCGGCGGCGCGGGCCTGGCCGACCTGGCGGACGGCGACACCGGGCTGTCGGTGGGCGACCTGAAGATCGAGGGCCGCTTCCGCATCCTCCCCGAGGACCCGATCGTCGGCCTGGCCGTGATCCCCTTCGTGACCCTGCCCACGGGCAAGGCCGAGCTCTACCAGACCTCGGGCGTGCCCACGGTCGGCGTGAAGGTCGCGGTCAGCAAGCGCTGGCGCTACCTGCACCTCGGCGGCCACCTGGGCTACCGCCTCAAGCCGGGCTTCGCGTCCGTGCAGAACATCGCGGCGGACGACGAGATCCCCTTCGGCATCGGCGTCGGCGCGTCCCCCGTGCCCGACTGGCTGGACATCAACGTCGAGCTGGTCGGCGTGGGCGTCGTGGGCCCCGGCGTCGACGACGCGGGCGACAACCCGCTGCGGTCCGGCGTGCACAGCCCGCTCGAGCTGCTCTTCGACGCGCGTCTGCGCACCCCCATCGGCCTGGACGTCGTGCTCGGCGCGGGCCCCGGCATCACGCGTGGCGCCGGCACCCCCGCCGTGCGCGCCTTCGTGGGCGTCGGCTTCTCCCCGCTGACCGGCCACAAGCCCGATCCCGACGGCGACGGCGTGCTCGGCAAGGCGGATGAGTGCCCCGACCAGCCCGAGGACAAGGACGGCTGGCTCGACGAGGACGGCTGCCCCGACCCGGACAACGACTCCGACGGCGTGCTCGACGTGGACGACGCCTGCCCCAGCGAGATCGAGGACATCGACGGCTGGGAGGACACCGACGGCTGCCCCGACCCGGACAACGACTCCGACGGCGTGCCCGACGGCAGCGACGGGTGCCCCGATCAGGCCGAGGACCGCGACGGCTTCGAGGACCAGGACGGCTGCCCCGACCCCGACGACGACGGCGATGGCATCCTCGACGACGCCGACGCCTGCCCCCGCGTCGCGGAGGACCTGGACGGTTGGCAGGACGAGGACGGCTGCGCCGAGCCGGACAACGACGGGGACGAGATCCTCGACGTCGACGACCTCTGCCCCAACCAGCCCGAGAACATCAACGGGGAGCGTGACGAGGACGGCTGCCCGGACGACGTGAAGGCTGTCGTGTCGGGCGAGAAGATCGTCATCCTCGAGAAGGTGCTCTTCGTGTCCGGCAAGGACCGCATCCTCCGCCGCAGCTACCCGGTGCTCGACGCGGTCAAGTCGACCCTCGTGGACAACCCGCAGATCAAGCGGCTGCGCGTCGAAGGCCACACCGACTCCCGCGGGCGCGACGACCGCAACCAGGTGCTCTCGGAGAAGCGCTCCAAGGCCGTCATGCGCTGGCTCGTCGAGCACGGCATCGACCCCGAGCGCCTGGAGTCCACCGGCTACGGGGAGACCCGCCCCATCGACGACAACGAGACCGTCGAGGGTCAGCAGCGCAACCGGCGCGTGGAGTTCCGCATCATCGAATAGGGCCGACCCGACGCGCTCCCCGGCCAAAGCGGCCCTCGACATGCCGTCGGCCGGCGCGGGCCGCTATCCTCCGCGGCGGTGCGAGACGGACTCATCATCACCGCCCTGTCGCTCGTTCCCCGCCGCGGGGTGAGCCGCCTCATGGGGCGCTTCGGACGCAGCCGGCTGCCGCGCTGGCTGCTTCAGCGAATCCTGCGTTGGTACGTCGGCCACTACGGCGTGAACCTGGACGAGGCGGCCCGGCCGCTCAGCGACTACAGCTCGCTCGTCGACTTCTTCACGCGCTCCCTGACGGACGGCGTGCGCCCGACCTCGCAGGACGCCGACGCGATCGTCTCCCCCGTGGACGGCAAGGTCTACGCGATCGGAACCGTGAAGGACGGCCGGCTGCCCCAGGCCCCGAACCTGGACTACGCGGTCCAGACCCTGCTCGGCGGCGACGACCGCTTCGACGGGGGCGAGTTCGCGGTCATCTACCTGTCTCCGAAGGACTACCACCGCGTGCACAGCCCGCGCGAAGGCCAGATCATCGGCTGGCGCTACCGGCCGGGGCGGCTGTGGCCGGTGTTTCCCGCCGCCACGCGCCGCATCCGCGACCTCTTCGCCCGGAACGAGCGGCTCGTCATCCACCTGGACACCGACGCCGGCAAGATCGCTTACGTGATGGTCGGCGCCTTCGGGGTCGGCCGCATGCGCACGACCTTCTGCGATCTCGTCACGAACGAGGGCTGGCAGGGCGGCGACAAGACGCTGGATCCGCCCCGCTCGGTGGAGCGGGCCGGCGAGCTCGGCCGCTTCGAGATGGGCAGCACGGTGGTGCTGCTCTTCGAGGCCGCGCGCGTGAGCTGGGACGTCGAGGCCGGCGCGACCGTGCGACTCGGCGAGCGCATCGGCGGCAGGACCGAGTAGGCCCGCTCAGGCGGTCGCAGGCTCGCGCAGGCTGCGCAGCCCGCGGATGATCCCCAGGAAGATGTAGACGTTCGTCAGCGCGAAGAGGTGCGTGCCGCCCGGCAGGCCCACCGACAGCTCGATGAGCCCGGCCGCGATGTTCCCGTAGAAGAGGACCATGCCCCAGCGGGTCTTGAACTTCTTGAAGGACGGGAAGGGCACCTTGCTGACCATGAGCAGCGCGGCGAACAGGACCGCGGGGACCACGTAGGCGCGGTTCGCGAGGAAGTCGAGGTCCCACTCGATCGCCGTCATCACGAAGCCGCAGAGGAACAGCGCGCCCGTGGGGATCGGCAGGCCCTCGAAGCGGTCGACCACGCCGCCCTCGGAGGCGGTCAGGTTGAAGCGCGCGAGGCGAATGGCGCCGCAGACGACGAAGATGAAGGCCACCAGGACCCAGGGGTCGAAGGCCATGGCGGCGTCGGGCTCAGCGAGGCCCCAGAGGTAGATCACGAGGGCCGGGGCGATGCCGAAGGAGATGACGTCCGCGAGGCTGTCGAGCTCGGCCCCGAAGGGGGAGCTCGTGCCGGTCATGCGCGCGACGCGGCCGTCGACCATGTCGCAGATCGACGCGAGCACGACGGCCACGCACGCGGCGTAGGGCCGGCTGGGCGCCCAGATGAGCGCGAGGAAGCCGAACAGGA
>JAJDAI010000393.1 GCA_029261955.1 Deltaproteobacteria bacterium
AGGCGCTGGCCCAGGCGGGCCGCTCCCTGGAGTCGGCCCAGGTCTTCGTCGAGTGCGTCGCTGAGTCCTCGGGCACCGAGCAGCTCCAGCACCGCCTGCGTTCGGCGGAGGAGTACCTGCGCGCGGGGCACGTCGAGGAGGGGCTGACGGGCCTGAAGGAGGTCCTGGAAGCCTTCCGCATGAAGGTGCCCGAGAAGAACTCGGCAGCCGTCGCGTCCCTGCTCGCCCGCCGCGCCCGCGTGCGCCTTCGGGGCCTCGGTTGGACCGAGCGGCCCTCGGAGGCGCTGTCCCCGCTGGAGGCCGCGAAGATCGACGCCTGCTGGACAGCCGCTTCGGGGCTCGGCCTCATCGATCCGGTGCGGGCGGCCGACTTCCAGACCCGGAACCTGCTGCTGTCCCTGAACTCCGGCGACGCGCCGCGCATCGCGCGATCGCTGGCCATGGAGGCGATCTACCACTCCACCGCGGGACGCAAGGCGCGCCTGCGCTCCGAGGCGCCGCTGCGCGAGGCCGCCGCCCTGGCCGAGCGCCTGGGGGACCCGAAGCTCCGGGGGCTGGCCACCTTCGCTGCGGGCTTCTGCGCGTACGAGGCCGGCGACTGGCGCAAGGCCCGCGACCTGCACGAGCAGGCGGAGCGCGTCTACATCGACAGCTGCTCGGGCGTGACCCTGGAGGTCGCCAGCAACCGCCACTTCCTCATCCTGTCCCTGCTTCAGTTGGGCGAGCTCCAGGAGTTGACGCGGCGCATCCCCGACTACGTGGCCGACGCCGAGGACCGCGGCGATCGCTTCACCGCCACCAGCTTCCGCAACGGCTGCATGAACATCGCGTGGCTGGTCGAGGGCGATCCCCGGGGCGCGCGCCGTGCCCTGCAGCGGGCCATGGAACCCTGGGCGCCGCAGCCCTTCTACCTCCAGCACTACGAGGCGCTGTTCGCCCACGTCACGGTGGACCTCTACGAGCGCAAGGGCAGCGCCGCCTGGCGCCGGGTGCGCCGAGACTGGCCCGAGCTCAAGCGCGCCCACCTGCTCAACGTGCAGCAGCTGCACCTGGAGGCCCTCTTCTTCCGCGGGCGCGCCGCGCTGAGCACGGTGGTGCAGGGCGAGGGCGGGCCCGCGGGGGACGCCAGCCTGGACGAGCACGCGCTCCCGACGCCCTCCGCGCTGCTGGACGAGGCCGCCGCCTGCGCAGGGAGAATGGACCGCGAGAAGATGGAGTGGGCGCTGCCCCTCGCGGCCGTGCTGCGCGCCGGCGTGGCCTGCCAGCGGGGCCAGCGGGACGAGGCGATCGCGCAGCTGGGGGACGCCGTGGCGGCGCTGGACCTGCAAGACATGCGGCTCTACGCGGCCGCCGCGCGGAGGCGACGTGGGCAGCTGATCGGTGGTAAGGAAGGCGCCGGGGCGGTCGAGCGTGCCGATCTCTGGTTCGACAGCCAGGGCGTGCGCGACCCCGAGGCGATGACCGAGTTGTTCGCCCCCGGGCTGACACCGAGGCACGCCGCGTCCTAGCCCCGCAGGCTCTCGTCCGGGCGGAGGCGGTGATGGCGCAACGAGCAAAGAGGCTGGGCAAGCAGCGGAAGATCACCTTCCGGCGGATGCTCCCGCTGCTGCTGGGGCTGCCCGAGGCCGAAGCGGCTGCGCTCGACCTCGCGACCGATCGCTTCGAGGACTTCGTCCGCGCGCTGCCCGACGACGTCTCCGGCGACATGCGCCTGCTGCTGGACGCCATCAACTGGCTGGCCGTTACCGTCTACGGGCGCTTCCCCTCGCTGCTCAGCGAGGACGAGCTGGCCGACTACGTCGAACGCCTGAGCGATCCCGAGCACGAGTGGGAGGCGAACCCGCTCCGCGTGCTGCGCAAGCTCTTCGGCGACAGCATCCCCAGCATCCTCGACATCACCCGCGCGCTGCGCGAGGCCGCGACCCTGGCCGTCTACGGCACGGCCGAGAGCAACGCCTGGACCGGCTTCGTGCCCCTGTGGGAGCGCGAGGCGGTGCTGGAGGCGGACCCGGCCTCGGCGACAGCCGCGCCCTACACCCGGAAGAAGCGCAGCCGCATCGACGTGCCGGCGGTGCGCAAGATGCGCGAGCACAGCACCCGCAAGAGCGGCTTCTTCGCCGACGACGGGCGCAAGAAGGTCGCCATCGTGGGCGCGGGCCCGGCCGGGGCCATCGTCGCCGCGCAGCTCGCGCCGGACTGCGATGTCGCGATCTTCGAGGCGGGGCCCGAGCTGTCGGTGCGCGAGTACGCAGTCGACTCCATGGCTGCGATGGCCCTCATGTACGAGAAGGGCCTGCTCTACCCGAGCAAGGACCTCGACCTGCGCGTGCTCCAGGCGCGGGTGGTGGGCGGCGGCTCGGCGGTCAACGAGGGCGTCTCGGTGCGGCCGCGCGGCACGACGCTGGACCACTGGGCGCGCATGGGCGCCCCCCTCGATCGGCAGCAGCTGAACCGCGGTCTGGACGTGTCGGAGAAGCGGCAGCGCTTCGCCCCCTACGCCCGCGACCGCATGACCGACTCGTCCCTGCGCTTCGAGCAGGGCTGCCTGGCGCACGCCGGCGTGAACGTGGCGAGGCTCGCCTCGGACCTCGCGACGAACGCCTCGCAGCACGACGGCACGATGGACGACGTCATCGGCGAGCGCTGCCTCGGCTGCGGCTACTGCAACCACGGCTGCCGCTTCGGTCACCACCTCAGCGTCGACCGCACCTTCCTGCGGGACGCGCGCGCCGCGGGCGCGAAGGTCTGGGCCAACACCCCGGTCAGCCACGTGGTCGTCGCGCGCGGCGGCGAGGGCACGAGCATCAGCGGGATCCAGCTGGGCCGGGGCGCGCGGGACAGCATCGTGCACGCCGATGCCGTGGTGCTCG
>JAJDAI010000394.1 GCA_029261955.1 Deltaproteobacteria bacterium
TCGGCCAGGCCGGCCGCGAGAAAGCCGCCGTGCTCGCTGGTGCCCTCGCCGTCCGAGGGCAGGCCCTCGGCGTCGGTGTAGGCGGCTTCGACCGTCGTGCCGTCGGAATCGACGAAGATCAGCTTCAGGCCGAGGTTCGCCTCGGGATCCGCGAGCTGCCCCTGCACCACGCCGCCGTCCCGCGCCTCGTCCGAGAAGACCGGCACCTCGACCCGGCCGGCCCAGTCCTCCCGCCAGGCGTCGACGAGCTCGACGGGCCGGATGTGGAACACGCCCGCATCCACGAACAGGTCGTTGGGCGCGGCCCGGCCCGAGACCACGGTGGTCACGAAGCCGCCGTCCCGCGGGGCCTCGAAGACCAGGTGCATCGAGCTGCGCGGCGGCAGCCCGTCGAAGCGGTAGTAGCCGGGGGACGCGCTGAAGGGGTTCGTCGAGGTGGCCAGTTCCTCGCCCGCGTCGTCCCAGGCGATGCCGTCGGCACCGAGCACGTACTCCACGACCCCCGGCTCGGGGGCGGGATCGTCGAAGAGGTAGCCCTGGACGCGCACGTCCTCGGGCACGCCGATCGGGCAGCCGCTGAGCAGCGCGAGCATCAGCATCAAGGGCACGAGCTGATCGAGCATCGTCCGCGCCCGGCCGGCCGGACCGACGTGATCCGCCAGGAAGTCGCGCAAGGCATCCCGCGCATCGCGCGTCGCCCGGGGCGTCCACGGGAGGTGCTGCTGCTCGGCCAGCGGGGTGTGCAGGGCTCGGTCCAGCAAGCGGATGGTCTCCAGGTCGATGGGTCGCGCCGAGCGGTCCTCGTCCGCAGCCGACGGGGACAGGATGCCACCGGTGGCGGCCGACCAGAGCATCCCCTGCGCCGCGGGCTCGCCCGTGACCCCGCAGGAGCGCAGCGAGGGGCGGGCACCGAGCACGTGGAGCAGCTTCAATTCGAAGGCGCGCGCCCAGCCCTGGTTCTGGGGTGTCTCCAGCGACTCCAGGGCCGCGAGGCCCAGGCGGAAGAGCTCCGGCGCCGCGTGTTCCTCCTGGGACGCCTTGCGCAGCAGCTCGACGGCGTAGCTCGCGAGCGCGTTGGCGGCGAGCTCGGCGTGCGCGGCAGGGAAGCTGCGGACCACCTCGACCGAGGCGGCTCGCAGGGCACTCCGGCCCGGGGTCAGCTCGATCCGCACCAGCACGAGCAGGTCGAGGCCGCCGTAGCGGCGTCGGGAGCGCCGGGCGCCGGGGAACTTGATCTCGAGCCGGCCTCGCTCGACGGTCAGCACCGAGCCGATGCGATCGGCCTCACCGAAGTCGACCAGGCGCAGGACGAGGCCGTCGATGGCCTCGCCTACAGGTCCAGCCACGCGATGCAGATGAGGAAGTAGAGGAACACGCCGACGAGGTCGATGGACGTCGTCAGGATCGGGCCGGTCGCCACGGCGGGATCGATGCCCAGTCGTTGGCTGAGCATCGGCACGCTCGTGCCCAACAGGGCGCCGAAGACCATCACCACGAGCAGGGACGACGAGACCGCGCCGGCGAGGCGGAAGTCCCCTCCCCCCAGGAAGGCCGCGGCCAGGCCCGCGACGCCGCCGCAGACGATGGCCATCAGGAAGGCGACTCGCGCCTCCCAGAAGATCGCTGAGAAGAAGCGCGTGGGGTCCACGGAGCCCATGGCGATGCCGCGCACCACGATGGTGGAGGCCTGCACGCCGACGTTGCCGCCGAGGCCCATGACGATGGGGATGAAGGCGGCGAGCACCGCGGCCTTCGCCAGCTGATCCTCGAAGCGGCCGATGAGCAGCGCGGCGCCGAGGCCGCCGCCGACCGCCGCGAGCAGCCAGGGGATCCGGGTGCGGAAGGCGGCGAAGGTGGAGCCCTGCACGGCGTCTTCGTCGCCGACGCCGGCCATCAGCATCATGTCCTCGGTGGCCTCGTCGCGCAGGACGTCGATGACGTCGTCCACCGTGATGATGCCGACCAGCTTGTTGAACTCGTCCGACACCGGCAGCGCCAGCAGGTCGTAGCGGGCGACGATCTCCGCCACCTCCTCCTGGTCCATGGTCACCGGGACGGAGATGACGTCGGAGTTCATCACCTCCTTCAGCTGCGTCGACGGGCGCACCAGCAGCAGCTGGCGCAGCGAGAGCACGCCGACGAGGGTGCCCTCCTCGTTGACGCAGTAGACGTAGAAGACGACCTCGGTGTCGGGGTTCTCCTGGAGCTGGACGATGGCCTCGCGGGCGGTGAGCTCCTTGTCCAACGCGAAGAAGTCGGTGGACATGATGCCGCCCGCCGAGTCCTCGGCGTAGCGCATCAGCTCTTCGATGTCGTCGGACTCCGCGTCCTCCAGGGTGTCGAGGATCGCGGCGCTCAGCTCCTCGGGCAGCTCGGTGAGGATGTCGGCGGCGTCGTCGCTGGCCAGGAGCGCGAAGACGGGCTTGAGGGTCTCGGCGTCGAGGCCCTGCAGCAGGTTGGCGATGCTCGAGAGCTCGTAGGCGGCGCAGACCTCGGCCGCCCGCTCGGGCTCCTCGAGGATCATGCCGAAGACGAGGCGCGCCTCCCGGTCGAGCAGCTCGTCCATCGCGTCGGCGACGTCCTCGCTGCGCGCCTTCTGCACGATGCGCCGCAGGTGCGACTCGGCCCCGCGCCGCACCAGGCGGCGCAGCGAGGCAACGAGCAGCTGCTGGCGATCTTTGCTGGGCACAGTGGCATCCCCGAAGGCCGGACGGGACCGTCGGGCAGTGTGCATCCCCGCGCCTGCGGAGGCCAGCCTGACCCCGGAATCCAGCCTCTGGAGGGACGAGGGCGACCCGGCTCTCAGCCTTCAGGCCCCTGGCCCGAGAAGCGCATGGCCGCCGCCGCGAAGCCGTCCAGGCGCTTGTCGACCGCCGCCCCCACCGA
>JAJDAI010000395.1 GCA_029261955.1 Deltaproteobacteria bacterium
TGCCCCCCGCGAGGAGCTGGCGGCTGCCCCGCCGTTGAAGGAGGAGCCCACAGTGCCCCTCGCCGACGAGGAGCTCGAGGAGCCGGTGGTCGCCGAAGCGGCTCCCGTGGCGCCCCCGGCCGAGGAGGAGCCTGCCCCTGCCGCCCCCTCCGCGAAGGAGGAGGCCCCCGCTTCGCCCGCCCCCGAGGAGCCAGACGTGGACGAGGCGGTCGAGCCGCCCACCGACGCGGCGCCCTCGGGCACCGAACCGCCTCCGCCCGGGGACGAAGAGCCGCCCGGAGGCGGCGGTGGTTCGCTCGGCCCCGGAGAGGTGTCTCTCCTTTCCGCGGCGAGGCAAAGGTACCTGAACTACGCGCTGTCGGTGATCACGGCGCGCGCCCTCCCCGACGTGCGGGACGGCGTCAAGCCAGTGCAGCGGCGCATCCTCTACGCCATGTACGCCAACCTCCGCCTGGTGCACACGGGGCGCTTCCGCAAGAGCGCCGCCGTCGTCGGCGAGGTGATGGCCCGATTCCACCCGCACGGCGACCAGAGCATCTACGACGCGATGGTCCGGCTGTCGCAGTCCTTCTCGCTGCGCGCGCCGCTGGTGGACGGCCACGGCAACTTCGGCAGCCTCGACGGCGATCCGCCGGCGGCCATGCGCTACACCGAGTGCCGCCTGCGCGCCCTCGCCGCCGAGATGGTCAAGGAGATCGGCCAGGACACGGTCCCCTTCCGGCCGAACTACGACGGCACCACCGAAGAGCCGGTCGTCCTGCCGACCCGCATCCCGAACCTGCTGGTCAACGGCGTCACGGGCATCGCGGTGGGCATGGCGACCAACATCCCGCCGCACAACCTGCGGGAGGTCTGCCGCGCGGCTGTCGCGCTGATCGACACCCCCGAAGCGGACACGGCGGCCCTGCTCCAACACATGGAGGGCCCGGACTTCCCCCTCGGCGGCGAGATCCTGAATTCGCGCGCCGAGCTCGAGGAGATCTACCGCGTGGGCCGCGGCGCCATCCGCCTGCGCGGCACCTACGAGCTGGAGAAGCACAGCCGCCGGCGCTGGATGGTGATCACCTCGATCCCCTACGCGCAGAACAAGGCCACGCTGGTCGAGGCGATCGGCCAGGCCATCCTGGACGGCAAGATCCCGCAGCTCATCGACGTGCGCGACGAGAGCACCGACGACATCCGCGTCGTGCTGGAGCTCAAGCGCGGAGCCAGCGATCGCGTCGCGGCCGCCTGGCTCTACAAGCACACGAACCTGCGCACGAACTTCCACGTCAACATGACGGTGCTGCTGCCGACGGAGAACCCGGAGGTCGGTCGGCCCGAGCAGGTCGGCCTCGTCGAGGTCCTGCGGCAGTTCAACCGCCACCGCTTCGTCGTGGTCACGAGGCGCTTCGAGTACGACCTCGCGCGCATCCTCGAGCGGCTGCACATCCTCCGCGGCTTCGCGATCCTCTTCGACGCGCTGGACGAGGCCATCGCCATCATCCGCGGCAGCGACGGCAAGAAGGACGCCGCCGTCAAGCTGATGGCCCGCTTCCCCCTGGACGAGCTCCAGACCGAAGCGATCCTGGAGCTGAAGCTCTACCGCCTCGCGAAGCTGCAGGTCTTCGCCGTGCGCGAGGAGCTCGAGCGCCTGGAGGCGGAGGCCGCGCGCATCCAGGCCATCCTGGCGAGCGAGGACGCGCTCTGGGGCGTGGTCCGCACCGAGCTGCTCGAGGTCGCGGAGGAGCACGGGGACGACCGGCGCACGGCGATCGGTGGGCAGCGCGACGAGTTCGTCTTCGACCCGAACGCCTACATCGTGGACCGGAACACCTGGGTCCTCGTGACCCGCGGCGGCTGGATCAAGCGGCAGGGCGGCTTCTCGGACCTCAGCAAGGTGCGCGTGCGCGAGGGCGACTCGGTCGGCTGGGTCTTCCGGGCGAGCACCCGCAGCACCCTGTGCTTCTTCAGCGACCGCGGCCGCGCCTACGTGCTGCGCGCGGAGGACATCCCGCAGACCTCGGGCTACGGCGAGCCGGTTCAGCGCCACTTCTCCTTCGCGGACGGCGAGCAGGTCGTGGGCGTCTTCTCGATGGACGAGCGGAACCTGCCCGAGTACCGGCTCCCGGTGGAGGAGGTGGGGCTCGACTCCATCCCGCCCGAAGGCGGGCTCGAAGCCTCCCCAGAGCCCGAGGAGCCCAGCGAGGACGAGGACAGCGCCGAAGGGTCTGCAGACGAGGGCGGCGACATCGGCCCCATCGCGGTGGCGGTCACGCGCGCCGGCAAGGGCCTGCTGTTCCAGATGACCAAGCACAGCGAGCCGTCGACCAAGAACGGGCGCAAATTCGTCAGCCTCGACAGCAAGTTCAAGGGCAAGGACGCAGTGGTCGCCGTCCGTCCGCTGCGCCACGCCGAGTCCCGACTCTGCCTCGCCACCGAGCAGGGCCGGGCCCTGGTCTTCCCCGCCGAGCAGCTCAAGCTGCTGCGCGGCACGGGCCGCGGCGTCAACGCGATCCGCCTGGGCCCGGGGGACGGCGTGCTCGACTGGCTGCTCTCGCCGAAGCGGCACCTGGGCCTGATGGTGGAGACCTCCCGCGGCCGCGAGGTGCGCATCAGCGAGCGCAAGTACGGGCTGACGCGGCGCGGGGGCAAGGGCATCGAGGTCATCAAGCGGGGCACCCTCAAGCCCATGCTGCGCGACCCGATCTTCATCGACCCGCTGCAGGGCGGCGAGGAGCCCGAGGAGCTGAGCGACGAGGATCTGGACGCACTCGAGGACGAGCCCGATGGCTGAGACCTACAACGCGTCCGACATCACCATCCTGGAGGGGCTCGACCCCGTCCGGAAGCGCCCCGGCATGTACATCGGCGGCGTCGGCAAGCCGGGGCTGCACCACCTGCTCTGGGAGGTGGTGGACAACAGCGTCGACGAGGCGATCAACGGCTACGCCAGCGGGATCACCGTGATCATCCACGCCGACGGCCAGTCGGCGACCGTGATCGACAACGGCCGCGGCATCCCCGTGGACATCCACCCGAAGCTCGGCGTGAGCGCGCTGCAGGTCATCCTCACGCAGCTGCACGCGGGCGGGAAGTTCGACAACAAGGTCTACGAGACCTCGGGCGGCCTGCACGGCGTCGGCGCGAGCGTGGTCAACGCCCTGAGCAGCAAGCTCGTCGCGAAGGTCAAGAAGGACGGGCAGCTCTGGGAGCAGACCTACCGCCGCGGCAAGCCCGTCGCGCCCTGCGTCGCCACGGGCCCCGCCCGGGGCACCGGCACCACGATCCACTTCGTGCCCGACGCGAAGATCTTCCCGTCCACGACCTTCGACGTCGACATCGTCCGGCAGCGGCTGGACACCAAGGCCTACCTCAACGGAGGCCTCAAGATCACCTTCCGAGACGAGGCCGCGGGCACCACCGAGCTGCTCCAGCACGACGGCGGCGTGGCCGATCTGGTCAAGGCGAAGGTCGAGTCGGCCAACGTGATCGCCGAGAGCGGCTTCGTGCTGCGCAAGGCGGAGCACGGCCTCAAGCTCGAGTGCGCCATCGTCTGGACGGACGAGCCCCGCGAGTCGGTGCTCAGCTTCGTCAACACGATCCCCACGCGCGACGGCGGCACCCACGAGCAGGGCTTCCGCGACGCGGTGGTGCGGGCGGTGCGTCACTACATCGACACGCACGACCTCCAGCCCCGCGGCGTGAGCATCGGGGCCGAGGACATCCGAGAGGGCATCGTCGGCGTCGTCTCCTGCTTCCTGCCCGAGCCCCAGTTCCAGGGCCAGACCAAGGACCGCCTGAACAACCCCGATGCGCGGGGCCAGATCGACAGCATGGTCCGGCCCGACCTCGAGCAGTGGCTGCACGACAACCCCTCGGTCAGCGAAGCCGTGATCGGGCGGATCATCCAGGCCTCACGGGCCCGCGCCGCAAGCCGCGCCGCCGCGACCCAGGTCCGCCGCAAGGCCAGCGTCAGCCACCGCCTGAACCTGCCCGGCAAGCTCGCCGACTGCTCCAGCACGGACCCCCAGGAGAGCGAGCTCTTCATCGTCGAGGGCGACTCCGCCGGCGGCTCCGCGAAGCAGGGCCGGGACCGGCGCACCCAGGCCATCCTGCCGCTGCGCGGCAAGGTCCTGAACACCGAGCAGGCGAACCTCTCCAAGGTCCTCAAGAACAAGGAGCTGGGCGACGTCGTCAAGGCGCTCGGCTGCGGCATGGGCGAGCACTTCGACCTCGACCGGCTGCGCTACAGCAAGGTCGTCCTGCTGATGGACGCCGACTCCGACG
>JAJDAI010000396.1 GCA_029261955.1 Deltaproteobacteria bacterium
CGCGATGCCGCCGGGCAGCCAGCCGAACCACTGCTGGAAGAGGTCGACCAGGCGCCGGCTCGCGCCGCCCTCCGCCAGCATGTAGCCGGCGAGGGTGAAGAGCGGGATGGCCGGCAGGGTGGGGGAGGAGACCAGCCCGTAGGTCTCCAGGGGCACCGCGGCGATGGGGTTGGGGATGGACTGCCCGTAGAGCAGCAGCATCGCCATGCCGCCCATCACCGTGTAGATCGGCGCGCCCAGGGCCACCCCGCCCATGAGCAGCAGCGAGACGAGGTAGACGACCGGCGTGCGGGAGCCGACGGGGACCTGGGACAGCGCGAGCGCGGCGAGCACCGCGACGACGGCCAGGATGCGGCCCTTCCAGCTCTTGTTCTCGGTCCAGCCGAGGTAGCCGGCCATGATCGCGAAGCCGACGGGCATCGCGCCCTGCACGAGCCACTTGGGGATGCCCAGCGGCATGTGGCTGCGGCTGCCGAGCTCCGCCTGCACGAAGTCCCAGGACGCCACCGCGAGCAGGGCCGTCACCGCCACGGCGATGGCCGTTGTGCCCCGGGCGATGAGCTCCTGGGCGCGCGGGCTGAGCTTGAGCAGCTCGGTCGTGGACAGGCTGAGGTGCTGTCCGGCGCGGGCCGCGACCACGGCGCCGATCATGCAGAGCCAGAGGTTCAGGCTCTGAACGATGACGTTGACCGAGGCGAAGGACGAGCCGCCCAGCCAGCGCCCGAGCACCGCCATCACCGGCAGCACCACCATCATGGCCAGAACGAGCGCAAGCAGGCCCTCTTCGATCCGGGCGAGCCACGGGATCGGGGGTGAGTGCTTTGCTGCCGGGGCTTCGATCAAGGCTTGGCTCGGAACTCCTCGAGGTGCTTGACGACGGCGTCGAACACCTCGGGCGGCACCATCTCGGTGCGGACGATGGGCCAGGTGCCCTCGCCGAGCTTGTTCCAGGCGGCGCGCGTCGCGTCATCCACCTTGTGCACGGTCAGTCCGTACTTCTCCATGACCTGGACGGCCTTGACGTCCTGCTTGCGGATCGTCTGGCCCATGTCCGAGCCGATCTTGCGCGCCACCTGCATGAACTCTGCGTGGTACTGCTCGGGGATGGCGTTCCAGACGTCGGCGGAGATGACCGTGGCGCCGACCAGCGGGGCCCAGGGCACGTCCAGCATGTTCTTCGCCAGCGCGAACCACTGCAGCGACAGCCCACCCAGGCGCGTGGACGGGAAGGCGTCGATCAGGCCCGACTGGAGCGAAGGCAGCACGTCGGTGGCGGTCATGACGACCGAGTTGAAGCCGAAGGAGTCGAAGAGCTTCACGGCGGCCGGGTCGCCCTCGTAGGCGTACATCTTGAAGTTGCCGGCCTCGGACGGCTTCGTCATCGGCGCACCGGTGAAGAAGTGCACCCAGCCTGCGTCGCCCCAGTTCAGGACGACGATGCCCTTGTCCTTCAGGCGCTCCTCGAAGGTCCCCGTCATCGCACCCATGACGTGGTCGAGTTCGGCGTTGTTGTGGATGAGCAGCGGCGTCTGGATGACCTGGGCGGCGTTGTCGAAGTCCGCCAGGCCGACGTTGGTGATCTGACCGCCGTGCACCTGACCGATGCGCATCTTGCGCACCATCTGGGACTCGTTGCCGACCACGCCGCCGGCGTAGATCTTGATCTCGACCTCGCCACCGCTGATGCGGCTCCACTCGTCGCCGATCTGACGCAGCGCCTTGAACCAGCTGGTCCCTTCGGGGGCCAGGGTGGCGAGCTTCACGGTCACCTTCGCCTGCGCGGGGGCGGCGAAGGCCATCAACAGCGCAGCGATCAGCAGCGTCCTCATCATGCGGCTACTCCAGGAACAGATCGTCGAGGTGCTCCAGCAGGAAGGCGGCCTTCCGCTGGGCATAGTCGTTGGCCAGGATGTTGTCGGGGTCCTTGTCCAGGTCCACGGCGAGCGCCTTGTTGAGCAGCGCCACGTAGGCGTCCTTGTCCTGCGCCTTCTTCGCCACCGAGTTGGCCAGGGCCACGTGGGGGCCGGCCTGGTCGGGGTTCATCGCCATGACGGCGTCGTAGTGCTCCTGGGCGCGCATGGCGCCGCCGGGGCCGGGCAGGCTGGGCTCGAGGCTGATGAGCACGGCGCGGATGGCGCCGCCGTTCCAGTCGGGATCCAGCTCGTAGCAGCGGCTGATCACGCTGGCCGCGACGGGGAGCAGTCCGAACATCTCGGGGTCCTCCAGATCGGTCAGCGCCGCCGCAAGCCAGGACGCGCCCAGCCAGAAGAGCAAGGGCACATCGTCGGCCGTCATTTCGGCCAGCACGACGTCGGTCTCCGTCAACATGCGAGACCGGATCCCCGGGTGCATCAGGTCGAGGCCCGTCATCGCGTATTCGTTGGCGCGGTCGTAAAACCCCCGTGCGCGCACGAGACCCTCGTTGTAGGCGCCGTAGTCGTTGTACTTCAGCTGCTCGGCCGGCCACTCGACGAAGACGACGCCGTACTGCGTGAAGCCCGACGCGAGCGTCAGCTTCATGTTCACGTGCTCGGGCACGGAGCTGTTGATGGACTCCATCAGCTTCAGCGCGAAGGGCAGCGCGTCGCCGATGAACTGCAGATCCTGGTCCTGCGTGAAGGACCCGCCGGTGCCGGAGCTGAGCTCGTCGGCGACGGCGTTGAGGGCGATCTGCTTGATGGAGCAGCCGGTCAACACGAGGGTTGCCAGCAGGACCAGGACGCGGGCTCGCATGAAATCTCCGGGAGGTAGCGCAGCCTACTTGCCGATCGGTCCGTCGCCAAGGTGCCGCCGATCGGTCCCCCGATTCGCCCGCCCTCAAGCCATCTCGAGCAGCTCACCCACCAGCTTGTCGATGCCCTTGTGCACGTTCGCGACCCACGGGCCGAGCATGTAGGCCGAGGTCGACACGACCTTGTTGGCGGCGTCGATCACGGTCTCGTGGACCTCGGTCTCGACGTGCGTGGCGCCGAGCCCGCTGGACGCCTCCGAGGCGTCGCAGGCGCAGCCCAGCGTGATGGTCACGCCAGGGATGAGCTTCGCGGCGAGGGTCGGCGTGATGCAGATGAAGCCGATCGGCTTCCCCGCGGCCCGCATGGCGTCGACGATCCGGGTGACGTCGGGATCGACGGTCATGGCGGCGCCCTGGAAGGCGAAGTCGCTCAGGTTCTTGGCCCCGCCGAAGCCCCCGGGAAAGACCAGGGCGTCGATCTCGTCCGCCTGCAGCTCGGCCAGCGGCTTGATCGTGCCGCGCGCGATGCGGGCCGACTCGACCAGCACGTTGCGCGGATGGGGGTCCACCTCGCCGGTGAGGTGGTTGATGACGTGCGCCTGCTCCTTGTCGGGGGCGGCCATGACCACCTCCGCGCCGCGCTGGTCCAACGCCAGCAGCGTCAGCACGGCTTCGTGCACCTCGGTCCCGTCGTAGACACCGCAGCCCGAGAGGACCACGCCCACCTTCTTGCTCATCGCGAATTCTCCAGGTTG
>JAJDAI010000397.1 GCA_029261955.1 Deltaproteobacteria bacterium
GTCCGCGCGGGAGCTCAGACGGGCCGCCGACGAGGGATGGGTCGAGCAGGCGGACCCCAGCGAAGCTCCGCCGAAGCAGGCGAGCGGCGTAGCGGCCGAAGAGGCGCTGCAGGAAGGCGGGGAAGCTGGCCATCGGAGCGCCGATCACCCGACCGAGGGCAGGACGGCCGGCAGGCTCGGGGGCGTGCCCGCGAGCCCGGGAGCCCTCAGCTGAGCCCAGAGTTCGCGCATCCGGTCGTTGCTGCCCACCACGTCGGCGACCTCGCTGACGAGCGACGCGAGCGTCGCGCGGTCGATCTTCACGTCGGTCCCCGCGAGGACCTCGTCCTCGCGGTCGCGAACGGCGGCCAGGCTCGCGGCGGCCAGCACCAGGGCGACCAGGCAGAAGTTCCGGATGCCGGCGTGGTCGTAGGGGATCGCGGCGGTGTACTCGAGGCCGCGGTCGAGGCGGTGCATCGCCATCTCCACCAGGGGCCGGAGCGAGCCGGGGCGGTCGGTCCCGTCGAAGCGCACGAAGCGGGCCGGCAGGTACCGGCGCCCCTGCTGGGCGTCCCTCCAGGAGTCCTTCAGCACGTTCGTCAGCTGCAGACCGATGCCGAAGTCCACGGCGTTGGCGTGCATCGACAGCACGCGGCGGCGGTCGAGGCTCGGGTCGTACAGGGAGACCAGGTCCGTGATCATCTCCCCCACGATGCCGGCGACCCCGTAGCAGTAGTCCTCGAGCTCGCGCACGCGGTCCAACTGCAGGCAGCCCTCGGGGTCGTGGCGCCCGACCCAGAAGGCCATGTGGCCGGCGACCCGCTCCACGTGCTCGCGGATGACGCGCTCGGTCGCCTGGGGCATCGCGGCCAGCTGCTCCATCAAGAAGGGGGTCGCCTCGAGCACCTCGAAGTAGTCGGGCTCGGCGTCGAAGTCGGACGCCGCCTCGACGAAGGCCTGAACCGTGGACGGGTCGCCCCCTCGCATGAGGATGCTGAAGCGCGTGAGCATCGTGATCCGACGCTCACGGCTGTGCTCGGCGGCGTCCTCCAGGGTGTCTGCATTGCGCATCAGCAGGTAGGCCACCCCCATCGCGTGCCGCAGGGGCTGGGGCAACATCGGGATGGTGATCGCGAAGGTGCGCGATGCCTTCCCGAGCAGCTCGGCCACGCGCCGCTGCTCCGAGGGGTCCGGGTGCACGACGGAGAGGTGGCGGCGCTGGGGGCCGCTGGTCGGGTCGATGATGGCGGGGTTCATCCTGCTCTCCTCTCGCTGGGCGAGGTCGTGGTGAGGGGCTTGGGGAGTCGACCGCCGTCGCGGTCGGTGTCGAAGGAGTCGGCGGCCACCCAGCCGGACATCAGGACCATCGGCATGCCGGGCCCGGGGTGGGCTGCGCCGCCGGCCAGGTACAGGCCCCGGACGTCCGGCGAGCGGTTCGCCGGCTTGAAGGCGCCGGTCCACAGGCCGTGGCTCGCGGTTCCGTAGATGGCGCCGTTCAGCACGTGGTAGCGGCGGTGGATGTCGGCCGGCGTGAGCGCCGACTCCGTCACGATGCGCTCGGCCAGGTCGTCCAGCCCCGCAACCCGGCCCAGGACGTCGAAGATGCGCTGTCGATACCCGGGGAACATCTGGCCCCAGTCGTGGTGGTCCCGAAGGTAGGGCGTGTGGACCAGCGCATACAGCGCCTCGCCACCCTCCGGCGCGACCCCGGGCTCGGTGGTCGACGGTGCGCAGAGGTACACCGTGGGCTTGTCGGCAGGCCGACCCTCTTCGTAGATCTGGTGGAACTCCTCTTCAGGCGTGCCGGAGAACACGAAGTTGTGGTGGGCGAGGTGCTCGTACCGCTCCCGGAGGCCGAGGTAGAGCACGACCCCTGAGCACGCGGGCTCGACGCGACCTCGCCACCGCTTCTCGAATCGGTCTGAGGCGGCTCCACCGAGCAGCTCACGGTGGGTCCGTACCGCATCCATGTTCGACACCACGGCCTGTGCGTCGAGGGTCCGCCCGTCAGCCAGCGCCACTCCGGATGCTCGCCCGCTGCCGTCGAGCAGGATCCGCTCGACGGCCACGCCGGTCTGGAACTGGACGCCCTGCCGAGTGGCGAGCTCTCGCAGGGCGGCGGGCACGGCGCCGATGCCACCCCTCGGGTACCAGACCCCCTCGTCGGTCTGCAGGTTGGCGATCCCGGCCAGTACGGCGGGCGAGTTGTCCGGCGCCGAGCCGACGTACTGGGTGAGGTGGTCGAGCATCTGCGCCACCCGGGGGTCGGCGATGTGCGAGCGGATCGTCCCGCCCACGCTCCGCCCGGCCCGGATGCGGGTGCAGTCGATGAGGAGGCGCAGCACGGACTCGTCCCCATCGATGACGTGCTTGAACAGGTCGCCGACCCCGCCGACCGACTTGTAGAAGTAGTAGCGGCGGGAGACATCGGCGAGGCGCTGCGAGAGCTCGCTGAAGTTGCGATACCCCGCGCCGGACGTGCCGTCGCCGCTGAAGGCGTCGCTGTCGTCGGCCTTCGCGTCGGTGTCCTGAACCTGGTCGAGCTGGCTCCCATCGGCGTAGAAGCTCCGCCACTGC
>JAJDAI010000398.1 GCA_029261955.1 Deltaproteobacteria bacterium
ACGACGACGACGACGAGGACCTGCTCGGAGCCAACGATGCCTTCGAGGAGGAGGAGGAGCTCGACGACGAGCTCAAGCAGGTGCTCGAGGCGTCCTGGTCCGAGGCCTGAGCTCTCTGCAGAAAACGAGCACCCCGGTGCCTGACACCGGGGTGCTCATTCTCAGAGCAGCAGCTTGATCGCGATCCCGATCACGACGAGCGGCAGGAAGAAGATCAAGGCCCACTGACCCAGGGAGCGCCGCTGGTTCCACCAGCCCTCGCGCACCTCCGTGTTCAGGCGTTTCGACTTCACCACCGTGCGGATCCTCCCCATGGCGCCGCCGCCGGTGGGGATGGCCTCCGGCTCGGGCAGATCCTCGAAGTCGGACTCCCAGTCGGTGGGCTGCACCCGTGGGGCTGGCTGCATGATCGTGGGCGCCGTGCTGCCGCTCCGCTGGGGGCGGGGCTTGGCTCGGACCTGCTTCTTGCGGGCGTTCTTGTCGCGCTTTTTCGACATGGCGAGGGAGGCTAGCACTGCCTGCAGCGATCGCCTTCCCCTGTGCTACAAGTCCGGCCATGCGACGCATCGCCTTGATTCTGCTGCTCTTCCTGGCCGCTGGATGCGACCAGGAAATCGGGACGGTCGGCCTCGATCTCGGGACGCTCTTCCCCGAGCGCTCGGACTGGTTCTGGAAGTACAACAACACCGACGTGTCCGAGGTGTCCTTCTGGCACAACATGGGGGCCACCTCGCCCGACGGTGAGGAGTGGACCACCTTCCGCGCCTGGATCGACTCCGAGCAGACGATCATCGACGACATCGGCGACACGCCGGAGGACCTCGGTGAGGCGGAGGACGGCTGGGCCTTCAAGGCCTACTGGGCGAGGCGCCCCAACGGCTGGTACTTCATGGGCTTCTCCGCGAACCCCGAGGGTCCGAATTCGGAGCTGGGCCAGGTCTTCTACGAGGGCGACGGCATCCCCTTCGCGCTGAGCAACGTGACCACCGGCGTGACCTGGGAGACCGAAGCCAACGGCAACTCCTGGACGACCAGCCCGGTGAAGATCGAGGACGAGATCAGCTTCAACGGCCAGAGCTACGAGGGCTCCTGGGACATCACCATCGAGTCGGACACCGGCGACACCCCCTTCGAGGGCAACTGGACCCTGATGGGCGGCCCCGGGATCATCCGCTGGGACGTCAACGCCTTCCGCGACGACACCGCAACCGGCGCCCCCTGGCGCCACGTTCGCAACGCCGCGTGGGACGACGTGCTGGGAGCCGACATCTGATGGCTGACGACAAAAAGGGCGAGCAGAAGATCAACCTGCCGCAGGGGCTCCAGCTCCGCGTCGACGACGAGATCTCCCAGGGCATCTACAGCAACATGCAGGTGGTGGGCGCCAACGAGACCGAGTTCATCCTCGACTTCGCCTACCTCCAGCCCAACCAGATGCGCGGCAAGGTGCGCTCGCGCGTGATCATGTCGCCGAAGCACGCCAAGGGTCTGCTGCGCCTGCTCAACCAGCGCGTCAAGGACTACGAAGCCCGCTTCGGCCCCATCGTGCTGCCGGCTCCCCCGCCGAAGCCCGGTGGCAACTTGATCAACTGAGTCCAGAGGCGCAGGCTCCTCGCGTGCGCGCGGGAAACCACGACCGAACTCGGGTGTCTGACATCGTGCGCCCGCTGATCCTCCTGCTGCTCGCGACCCTGCTGCTGCCGGCCTGCGCGGCCAAGCAGCGCAAGCGCGCCGCGCCGGAGCTGCGCCCCGTGGTGCGCCGGGTGCAGATCAAGGGCGGCAAGGCGATCAAGGCCAACGCCATCGCGCCGGTGCTCGCCCAGCGCGCGACCTCGCCGCTCGCGGAGATCCCGTTCTTCCACCTCTTCAACAAGAGGTACTTCCTGGAAGGCACGGCCTGGGAGAAGGACCGGATCCGCATCGCGAACTACTACGCGCTGCACGGCTTCTTCGACGCGAAGGTCACGGGCAGCCAGCTGCTGCCGGTCAAGAACACGAAGCTGTTGCCCTCGGGGGACCCGCGGAACGTCCGCATCGTGCACACCGTCGAGGAGGGCGAGCCGACCTTCTTCCGACCGGAGTGTGGCGAGGAGGTCCCCTGCAAGCCGACCTTCACCGTGCGCTTCCGGGCCGGGCTCGAGAAGGACGGCGTCTATTGGGGAGACGACCTGCTCGCCCGGCCGCCTCCGGAGCTGATGCAGGAGGTCCGCCAGCTGCTCATGGACGACCCGCCGCTGCCGGGCGGTGAGCGCTTCTCGATCACCGACGTGGAGGACGCGGAGGCGCAGATCCGCGCCCTGCTCAGCCAGCGGAGCTACGGCCGGGTGCAGGTCGAGTCGACGGTGGATGCCTACCCCGAGGAGCACGTCGTCGACGTGCACTTCGACGTGCGCCTGGGCCCGCGCGCGCGCTTCGGGACCTACGCCATCGACGGGCTCGACAAGGTCAAGGAGCGCTACGTGGTGCGCCGCGTGCCCTTCCAGGAGGGCACCTGGTACGACGGCGTGCAGGTCGCCAAGACGCAGCAGGACATCTACGACCTGGGCGTCTTCTCGCTCGTGACGCTGGTGCCGGACATGCCCTGGCCGCCGGTGCTGCGCGAGGACGGGACCGAGGTGCTGGACCTGGCGATCAGCCTCAAGGAGCGCCTGCCGCGGTCCTTCCGGCCCGGCGTCGGCATCGGCTTCGAGCGGGACCGCTTCGACGTGCACGGCTCCGCGGCGGTCAGCCACCTCAACCTCTTCCGCCTGCTCGTGAAGGCGGACGCGGCGCTCATCGGCGGCTTCGCCTACCTCGGCCCCGACGACTTCTTCCCCATCGCCGACCTGGACATGGCGCTGCGCTGGCCCGACTTCCCGGTGCGCACGCTGACCCTGTTCGGCAACGCGGGCGTCGAGCTGGGGGTGGAGGTCGGCTACAAGTTCTGGACGCCGGAAGCCGAGGTCGGGCTGGCCTGGTCGCCGCTCAAGCAGCTCAAGCTGAGCGTGTCCTACTCGGTCAGCTACTTCGACCTGTTCCTGAACGAACGCGTCGCGGCGCTCCAGGAGGCCGGGGAGTTCGACGACAGCGACATCGAGTTCGAGGACGGCTACTTCCTGTCGCGCCTGCGCCAGGACATCGTGCTCGACCTGCGCGACTCGGCCATCGCCGCCAACTCGGGCCTCTTCGTGCGCCTGGTGCTGGATGAGGCCGGCGGCCCGCTCCAGGGCACCTACCGCTACATCAAGTTCACGCCCGACGTGCGCGGCTACATCCCCTTCGCGGGCAAGCGCATCGTGCTCTCGGCCAGGGCCTGGGCCTCCTACGTGCACGTCTGGGGCGAGGAGACGGGCGTGCCGGCCAGCGAGGCCGTCTACGCCGGCGGCGACGGCTCCGTGCGCGGCTGGAAGCAGCGCTACCTC
>JAJDAI010000399.1 GCA_029261955.1 Deltaproteobacteria bacterium
CTCGACGAGCGCCTGCTGCCATGGCTCCCGGGTCGTCATCGTGTGCCCCTGGCTCGGCGGCGGGCGGCGTGTCAGCATGCCGCCATGCTCCGCCAACCCGCGCTGGTCTTCCTGGTTCTCGCCCTGCCTTCTGCAGCTTCAGCAGACACGCTGACCGTCGACATCGGAGGCGGCGGGCAATTTACCAGCCTGAACGACGCGATCGGCGCGGCGAGCTCCGGCGATGTGATCGAGGTCTCCCCGGGCACCTACGTGGAGGACGTCGACCTGCTCGGCAAGGAGCTCCAGGTGGTGTCCACCGGCGGCTCCGCCACGACCTTCCTGGTGGGCACCGGCGGCGGCGAGCCCGCGGTGCGCATGAGCAACGGCGAGGGCCCCGGCACCCTGCTCCAGGGCTTCGACATCAGCGGCGCGAACACGGCCGTGGAGGACGAGCTGGTGGGCGGCTGCGTGCACGTCGCGGGGGCGGAGCCGACGCTGAGGGACCTCGTCATCCACGACTGCGTGGCGCACGTGGGAGGCGGCATCTGGCTGCACGAGGCCGAGGCGACCCTCGAGGACATCGAGCTCTTCGACAACGTGGCCAGCGCGCAGGACAGCGAGGCCTTCGGCTACGGCGGCGGGCTCTACGCCTCCTTGAGCGAGTTGAGCCTGAACGGCATCGAGGCGCACGACAACGCCGGGTCGCGCGGCGGCGGGCTGATGCTCTCCGACTGCCAGACCTCGGCCAGCGGGCTGATCATCGAGGCCAACACCGCGGTCCGGGCGGGCGGGCTCTACATCGACGGGGGCACGGCCGAGCTGGCCAGCCCCTGGCTCGCCGACAACGGCGCCACCGAGGACGCGGGCGGGCTGTGGGTGAACGACGGCGCCGTGGTCACGGTCGCTGGCGGCACCGTCACCAACAACCACGCAGGCACCGCGAGCCTGGCCGGACGGGGCGGCGGCATCCGCGTGCGCGCCAGCACCCTGAACCTCACTGACACCACCGTGCTCGACAACTTCACCGACGGGCCGGGCGAGAACACCGCGCCCGACTCCGGCGGTGGCCTGCGGGTGGACGAGGGCGGCACGGCGGTGCTGGACGCAGGGCTCTTCGAGGGCAACGACGCGCGCTTCGGCGGCGCGGCCTTCGTCACGCAGGGCTCGGACCTGACGGTGGTCTCGACGCGCTTCTCCGACAACGAGGCCCGGCAGTCCGGCGGCGCGCTCTACCTCTCGGGCAGCGACAGCGTCATCAGCCTGGCCGTCTTCGACGTCAACCGCGCGGCCACCGACGGCGGCGGAGTGCGGGCCCAGGGCGGCACGCTCACGATCCAGAACAGCATCTTCCTGGACAACGCTGGGACCAACGGCGCCGCCGTGCACGTCTTCGACGGCGCCGACGCCACGCTGTTCCACCTCTCTGCCGTGGGCAACGACGCGTCCTCGGGCGGCACGCTGCGGGTGACCGATGGCAGCACGCTGTCGGTGGTCAACTCGATCATCGCCTTCCCCGCCGACGGCTCCGGCATCAGCGCGGCGCCGGGCGCGGTGCTCGACATCCGCTTCAACGACGTCTTCAACACCGAAGGCCCCGACTGGGGCGGCGGCATGGACGACCTGACCGGCGCCGACGGGAACCAGCACGAGTCGCCGGCCTTCGTGGACTTCAGCGCAGACGGCGTCTTCAACGACGACCTGCACCTCGCCCCAAACAGCCCCTGCATCGACGCGGGCGACCCGGCCGAGCCCGACGACCCGGACGGCACCACGGCCGACCAGGGCGCCTTCGGAGGCGCGCTCGCCGCGGGTTGGGACGAGCTGCTCGAGGACGCCGATGGCGACGGATGGACGCCGCTCGACGGCGACTGCGACGACACCGACGGGGCCGTGCACCCCGGAGCCACCGAGGAGTGCAACGGCATCGACGACGACTGCGACGGCATCACGGACGAGGGCTGCGGCGACGACGACGACAGCGCGGCTGACGACGACGACAGCGCGGCCGATGACGACGACGACGCCACCCAGGACGACGACGACGCCACCTTCGGGGATGACGACGACAGCGCGCCCCTCATCGATCCCCCGTCCCAGGACGACTGTTCGTGCGAGGGCTCCCTCAGCGGTGGCGACGCCTCCCCCGCTCTGCTGCTCCTGCTCCTGGCGGTCCGCCGACGACGGGCTTGATCGGGCAGCAGGCTTCGGTAAGGTGCCGCGTCCCAACCACCACGCGGAGTTTTCATGGCCACCCTGTCCCTCAACGAGCTTCGCAAGGGCGTCAAGATCGAGATCGACGGTCAGCCCGGCATCATCGTCGACGCGGACCTGATCAAGCCCGGCAAGGGGACAGCGTTCACCCGCGTGAAGTTCAAGAGCTTCCTGACGGGCAACACGGTCGAGCGCACCTACAAGGCGAGCGACAAGGTGCAGAAGGCCGACATCGACGCCCGCACCGCGCAGTACCTCTACAACGACGGCAACGACTTCCACTTCATGGACACGTCCAACTACGAGCAGTTCCACATCAGCCGCAAGGTGCTGGGGGATACCGCCGACTGGATGGCCGAGAACATGGAGACCACGGTCCTGCTCTGGAAGGACCAGCCGATCACCTGCGACGTGCCCAACTTCGTCGAGCTGGAGATCACCGAGTGCCAGCCCGGCGTGAAGGGCGACACCGCGCAGGGCGGCAGCTAGCCGGCGACGCTGTCCACCGGCGCCACGGTGCAGGTCCCGCTCTTCATCGAGCAGGGCGAGTGGATCAAGATCGACACCCGCACCGGCAAGTACTCCGAGCGCGTCAAGCGCTAGCGCCTCGGTGAAGCTCGCGAACCTTCGCGATCGCGCGCGTCTCCTCACGGAGGTGCGCGCGTTCTTCGTGGAGCGTGGCTCCCTCGAAGTGGCGACCCCTGCCATCGTGCTCTCGCCGGGCGTGGACGCGCACCTGGAGGCCCCGGCGGTCGACCTGGGCCACGAGCGCGGCTTCCTGACGACGAGCCCCGAGTACCACATGAAGCGGCTGCTGGCCGCCGGCTCCGGGCCCATCCACCAGCTGGGCAAGGCCTGGCGCGCGGGCGAGCGCGGGCGGCTGCACGAGCCCGAGTTCACGATGCTCGAGTGGTACGTGCCGGGCGCCGACGATCGCGCGCTCATGGACGAGACGGAGGATCTGGTCCGCAGCGTCTC
>JAJDAI010000400.1 GCA_029261955.1 Deltaproteobacteria bacterium
GCAGGGGCCGCTGGAGGGCTCACTGCACGTCGACTCTCCCTCTCACCTGCACAACGCGAGCGCGATCGCGCGGGCGGTCGAAGGCGGCCAGCTGCGCTGCCCCGTGCCAAGCTGAGGCCCCGTGAGTTTCCACCAGACCCCCCCCGACTGGCTGCGGCGCCTGCACGACGGCGATCCCTCGGGGGCCGATCCCGAGGTGGCCTGGAACCTCACGGGCCTGCTGCGCGGCTGGCGCGAGTGGCCCGACGCGATGGACTTCCTGGCGCCCGAGTCTCCGAACCACGCCTGGAAGCAGCTCGAGACCCGCCTCTACGCGGCCATCTGGGGGGACGCGCTGGCGGGGAAACTCGACATCCTCGACGCGGCCTGCGGCAGCGGGCGCATGCTGCTTCCCCTGGCCGAGGCAGGGCACCGGGTCGTGGGGGTCGACGCCTGCCGCCCCTCGCTGGAGGCCGCGGCGCGGCACCTCGGCGAGCTGCCCGTGGAGCTGCACTGGCACGACGTGCGCGCCTGGCAGACGGAGCAGCGCTTCGATCGGATCCTCGCGCTGGAGTTGCTCTGCTACCTGCCGGAGCCGGCGGCCGCCGCCGCCCACCTCGCCTCGATGCTCCGGCCCGGCGGGGTGCTGATCTGCAGCGTCGAGGCCTGGCCCGGCGCCCTGCTGGCGGACTCGTCGGATCTGGACCTGGACGCCCTCGAGGCGGGGCTCGACTCGCACATCCTTCAGGTGCCGGGCGAGCGTTGGGTTCGCGCCAGCGGGTCCGGAGATCTCGCGGCTATACTCCGAGCCGCCGGGTTGGATGTGCTGTCCGTCGAGGGAACGCACTACCTGCCGGACGGACCGCTCGCCGGGCTGATGGAGCCGGAGCGGTGCGGAGAAGCGGAGTACGCAGACCGGGTCCTGGACCTGGAGCGCCGCCTCCGAAGCGACCCCAGCCTGTCCGCGCTGCCCCGCGCGTGGCTGGCCCTGGCCAGAAGACCGAGGTGACTTCGCCATGCGCGTGATGTTCGTGTTCAGCCCGCGCTACTACTGGCCCTTCGTCAGCGAGGGCGACAACTACCTGGTTCCTCAGAGCCTCGCCTACCTGGCCGCCTACTGCCGGCAGCAGGGGCACGACGTGTCGGTCTACGACTGCATGCCGCTCCGCATGGGCTGGCGCAGCCTCGAGAACGCGATGCGGGACGAGGATCCCGACGTGCTCTGCGTGGGCGAAAACCACGCGCTCTACGCCCACGAGGCCATGCGCGTGGTGGAGATGGCGGCCGACGTCATCCCCCGGGCGAAGCGCATCGTCGGCGGCGCCCACTTCACGAACCTCTACCCGAAGTACATGAAGGAGCACCCCATCGACTTCTGCGTCTGCGCGGAGGGCGAGTACACGCTGGGTGGGCTGCTGGAGGAGATCGGCCAGGCGAAGCCCGACTTCGACAAGGTCGCCGGCATCGTCTGGAAGGAAGGCGAAGGCCAGGACGCGGCGCTTCACAAGACGAGCCCGCGGGCGCTGATCGAGGACCTCGACAAGCTGCCCATGCCGGCCTACGACCTGCTGCCCATGGACCAGTACGGGCAGAGCAAGCTCAGCTTCAGCCCCGGCGGCGCGACCATCCACCACAGCCGCGGCTGCACCGCGTCCTGCTCCTTCTGCGTGTGGTGGACCCAGATGGCCCACCGCGACGAGGAAGACGGCGTCGTCTCGCTGCGCCCCCGCTGGCGCACCAAGTCGGTCGGCGCGACCATCGCCGAGATCGAGGAGCTCTACTACAAGCACGACAAGCGCTCGTACGTGTGGGTCGACGAGAGCTGGAACATCGACGCGCGCTGGAACGACGAGTTCGCGGAAGAGATCATCCGGCGCGGCCTCGACATCCAGTGGTTCGCGTTCATGCGCAGCGACTGCATCATTCGCGACGAGAAGCGCGGCATCCTCGAGAAGCTGGTGCGAGCGGGCCTGCGCCACCTCTGCATCGGCGTCGAGCGGGCCGAGGACGAGCGGCTCAAGGAGTTCAACAAGGGCTTCTACAACAACGACCAGCTGCGGGAGACCTTCCGGGTGCTCGACAAGTACCCGCAGATCTTCAAGCAGGCGACCTTCATCGTCGGCACGAAGTACGAGACCCGCGAGTCGATGTTCCGCCAGGCCGAGCTCGCCCACGAGCTCAACGTGGACTACCCCGCCTTCCACCCGATCACCCCGGTCCCGGGCACGCCGGTCTTCGACCAGGCGATGCAGGAGGGCTGGATCTCGATGGACGACTTCACGGAGTTCGACTGGATGACTCCGATGATGGACTCGGACTACATGACTCGGGAGGAGATCGGCCGCGCGCTGTACGATCTCAACCGCAAGTTCGTGCATCCGAAGTGGCTGCTCAAGGGACTCGCATCCCCGCACAAGTACAAGCGGGACATGTACGCGTGGTGGTTGAAGGTCGCGCTGGGCGTGACGCTGGACGCGATGAAGCAGCGCATCAACCCCATCGCCGAGATGAGCTACACCAACCTGGTGAAGCCCGAGTGGTACGACACCTAGGCGAGGCACATGGACGGCGGCGAGCGGGACGACGCGCTCGGGGAGGTTCAGGACTGGCTGCAGGGTCAGGGGCCTGTGCTGCGCCACCTGCCAGCCTTTCTCTCGGGCCTCGCCCGTCAGCTTGACCGCGCCGGCCTCCAGCCCATCCGCGTGGCGCTCGTCCTCCAGCTGCTCCACCCCCGCCACCAGGCGCGCACGCTCCGGTGGCAGCGCGGCAAGGGCATGCTCGAGGCCCAGAACTGGCCTCGAACGATCCACGAGACGGACACCTACAAGAACAGCCCGATGAAGGCGGTTCTTGGGGATGGGCAGCTCGTGCGCTACCGCCTGGACAGCGCGGACGCTCGGCACCCCATCGACTCGGAGTTCCGGGAGATGGGCGCGGTGGAGTACCTGGCGGTGCCCATGCCGGGGCCCTCGGGCTTGCCCCAC
>JAJDAI010000005.1 GCA_029261955.1 Deltaproteobacteria bacterium
GCGTCGAGCTCCTTGGCCGGCGCCCCGGTGTTCGCCACCGTGAGCCCGAAGAGCCCGCAGACGGTCGTGCCCTGGACCCCGCGGAAGCGCACCTCACGCCCCGCGATTGCGTCCGCCGCGAGGCGACCCTGCCGGTTGGCCGGGCCTGCGAGCGGCCGCAAGGCAGGCAGCCGGGTCACGGTCGAGGTGGTCTCCACCACGTCGCCCACGGCCCAGATGCTCGGGTCGTTGGTCTGCAGCGACGCGCTCACGGCGATGCCGCCCAGCGGGCCGATCGTGAGCCCCGCCTCCTTGGCCAGCTTCGTCCGCGGCGCGACGCCCAGGCCGAGCACGACCACGTCCACGGGGATCGCCGTGCCGGTGCTCGTGCGCACCGTGATGGCCGAGTCGTCCTTCTCCAGGGACGCCACCGCCTGGCCCAGGTGCAGGCTCACGCCGGACTCACGCAGGTGCTCGGCCACGATGGCGGCCATCTCGGGGTCCAGGGGAGGCAGGACCTGGCTCTGCATCTCCACCACGTGGACCTCGAGGCCCCGGCGGTGCAGGTTCTCCGCCAGCTCCAGGCCGATGAAGCCTCCGCCGAGCACCGCGGCACGCGTGACGCCTTCGCCTTCGAGCCAGCCCCGGATGCGCTCCACGTCCGGCACGGTCCTCACGGTGAAGACGCCTGGCAGGTCCAAGCCGGGGATCGGAGGCCGCCTCGGCCCGGCGCCCGTCGCGAGCACCAGCGCGTCGTAGGCCTCGTGGCTCACGGTGCCGTCCTGGCTGCGCACCGTGATGCTGCGCGTCGTGCGGTCGATGGCCAAGACCTCGGTGTGGATGCGCACGTCGATGGCGAAGCGCTCGCGGAAGCGCTGGGGGGTCACCAGCAGCAGGTCGCCGTCCTCTTCGATGACGTCGCCCACGCGGTAGGGGAGGCCGCAGTTGGCGAAGGAGACGTGCGGTCCCCGCTCGAAGACCACGATGTCCGCTTCTTCGTCGACGCGGCGCGCGCGGGCGGCGCAGGACGCTCCAGCGGCGACTCCGCCGACGATGAGGATTCTCTTCCCAGACATGCTTGTCGCTCCGGAGCTTCATGCTCGTCAACAAGGTGCCGATCCTAGGGAGAGTTGCGACCCCTGATCGGGGGTGTGCGGCGCGATGTCGCTTGGGATTCAGAGCGCGCCGAGGAGCCGGAACAGCACGTCGTTGGCGCAGTAGGCGATCGAGACCACCGAGAGGGCGCCCAGCAGCGCGCCGATGGCTCCGTGGTTGGCGGGGGCGGCATGGAACAGGGGAGCGTGGGGGGTGCGGGTCATGGTCGGTTCCTCGTTTCGGGTTCTCCCCCTGACTTCGCACGTGCCGGGCCAAGCTCGCGGCACGAACGCAAGTCCGCGAAATCAAAGGCTTAACTCGACATCACTCCCGCGAGCCTCCCGCCAGCACATCCAAAGGGCATGCTTTTGTCGTGATAATTGATGGAATGGCAGTGACATGTCCGCCGAGCGCTCGATGCTCGGACCGCCGCATCCCGAGGACAGCCGCCGGCTCGCCCGGGTTCCACGCGACGCGAACGGGGTGCGTCGCCCCAGTCGCCGACCGCCCGCGCTACGATCGTTGGATGGTCTTCAGCCCAGGGACGCTCGTGGCAGGCCGCTACGTCGTGGTCAACGTGATCGCGGAGGGCGCGTTCGGCACGGTGCTGCGGGTCGACGACCGCGAGTCGGGGCAGCTGCGGGCCTTCAAGGTCCTCAAGACCAGCGACCCGCTGCAGCGGCGGCGGCTCCTCCTCGAGGGCCGGCACCAGGGGGAGCTGGAGCACGAGAACATCGTGCGTGTCTACGAGCTGCTGGAGCTGGACAGCGGGCCCGCGCTCGTCCAGGAGCTGGTGGCGGGGCCGTCCCTGGCGGACCTGCTCCTGCTGCGCACGCTGGAGCCCGAGGAGTCCGGTCGGGTGGGCGAGGGCATCCTCCGCGGCCTCATCGCGGCGCACGAGGCCGGCCTGGTCCACCGGGATCTGAAGCCCGCGAACATCCTGCTGGGCGGTGCGGAGCCGGCCTGGATCGCCAAGATCTCCGACTTCGGGCTGCTGAAGGACCTCGAGGCCGCGGGCAGCCTGACCGCCATCGGCGTGGGCATGGGCTCGCCCGGCTACATGGCGCCCGAGCAGTACACCGACGCCGCCGGGGTGGACCACCGCGCAGACCTGTTCTCGATCGGGGCGGTGCTCTTCGAGGTCCTCGTCGGCCGCCGCGCGTTCCCCGGCGGCACGGTCGTCGAGCAGTTCCGTGCAGCGATGGAGTGCGCCTTCACCCCACCCGAGCGCCTGGCTCCGGGACACCCGCCGGGCCGGTACGCGGCGATCCGCTCCGCCCTGGTGGCCGATCCTGCGGATCGCATCGGCTCGGCCCAGGCCCTGCTCCAGCTGTGGACCACGCCGGAGACCCACGCGGTCATCGGCGCGGTGGCGTCCGCCATGAGGGGCGCGGACTTCGCCCAGCCGCCCGGCACGCTCGCGCAGATCCCCCTGGAGGTCCCCACCCCCGCGCTCGGTCCCCAGTCGGGCAACCTGCCCACGCGCACCAACACCTTCGTGGGTCGGGTGCAGGATCTCGCGGATCTGGCCGAGCTGGCCGAAGGGGGCCGCAGGCTGATCTCGATCCTCGGAGCCGGCGGCAGCGGCAAGAGCTCCCTGGCCGTGCAGTATGCGCAGCGCAGCCGGGCGCAATACCCCGGCGGCGCCTGGCTCTGTGACTGCGCCGAGGCACGCTCGCCCGAGGCGCTGTGCGGAGCCCTGGCCCGCGCCCTGGATCTGCGGCTGACCGACGGGGAACCGCTCGCCCAGCTGGCCGAGGCGCTCCGCGGGCGGGGGAGCTGCCTGCTCATCCTGGACAACCTGGAGCAGATGGCGGACCAGGCCGCCCCCGTGGTGGAGGGCTGGGTCCAGCGCGCCCCGGAGCTGCGGATCCTGGTGACGTCCCGCGTGCCCCTGCGCGCCGCCGGCGAGCAGCTGCTGCCGCTGGAGCCCCTGTCCTGCCCCCGGGCCTACGGCGAGCAGTGGGCCGATCTGCCCTCCTACCCGGCCGTCCAGCTCTTCGTCGCCCGCGCCCGTGAGGTGCAGCCGCGCTTCGAACTCACGGCAGCAAACGCCTACGACGTGGCCGCCATCGTGAGGGAGCTGGATGGTCTGCCGCTCGCGGTGGAGCTGGCCGCGGCCCGCGTCCGCATGATGACCCCGCGCACGATCCTGCAGCGGCTGAACCGACGGTTCGACCTGCTCAAGGGCAAGCGCGCGGGCACGGCCGATCGAAGCTCGACCCTGCGCGGCGCCATCGACGGCTCGTGGGACCTGCTGGGCGAGGGGGAGCGCTCCGCGCTGATGCACTGCAGCGTCTTCCCGGGCACCTTCTCCTTCGAGGCTGCCGAAGCCGTCGTGAGATCCGACAACGAGGACGACTGGGCGCTGGATCAGCTGGAGGCGCTCGTCGACCACTCCCTGCTGCGCCGGGTCGAGGGCCCCGAAGAGGAGCGCTTCGAGCTGCTCAGCACCATCCGGGCCTACGCGAGCGAGAAGCTGGGGGCGGACACCGCCGGGCGGCGTGAGGCGGTCGAACGGCATGGCCGGCACTTCGCCACCTCCTCCGGCGCCGCTCGCCTCGGCGAGCTGGACGGACCCGAGGGGCTGCGCTTGATGCAGGGGCTGCTGGAAGACCGCGACGATCTGCTCGTGGCCGCGGAGGCGGCGCTGAAGCGCGGGGACGCGGGCATCGCCTTGCCGACGGTGCGGGCCCTGGCGGCGCTGGCCGAGGTGCACGGCCCGATCGCGCCGACCCTGGCCCTGGTCGACCGAGCCCGGGCCGTTCGCACCATCGGCGATCACGCGAGCGCCCAGCTGCTCTACGACCGCGCCTGCCTCGAGCTCGCCGTGGGCCGGCCCGACGAGGCGGCTGAGGACCTCGAGCGGGCGCGGGACCTGGCCGACGAGGCCGGCGATCTGGCCCTCGTCGCCGACACCTGGCGCAAGAGCGGGGTCGCCTGCCGGAGGCTGCGCAAGCTCGACCCGGCCGAGGCGGCCCTGGAGCAGGCCCGGGCGCTGCACCAGCAGCTGGGGCAGGTCGCTGCGGCCGCCATCGATGCGCTGAACCTGGCCAACGTCGCGTTCGCCCGGCCCGATCTGCCCGAAGCGACCCGGCGCTACGAGGAGGCTCTGGCCGAGCTTCGACTCGCGGGCAACCGGCGCGAGATGGGGGTCGCGCTGGGCAACCTGGCGACGGTCCGCATGCGCAAGGGCGACGACGACGGCGCGCGTGCGGCCTTCGAAGAGGCGCTCCCGGCGCTGGACGAGGCGGGCAACCGCCGGGCGCAGGCCGTTCACCGGATCGTTCTGGGCACCATCGAGCGGCGGCAGGGGCGCCTGGACGAGGCCGGGGAGCACCTGGACTCGGCGCTGAAGCTCGCCCGGCACCTGGGCGATCGGCGGCTGGAGGGGCGAGCCCTCTCCGCTCGAGCGCAGCTGGCACGTCAGACCGGCCGCCACGATGACGCGCGGGTGGGCTTCGTGGAGGCGCGGGCCCTGCACCGCGCGACCCGGAACCGGCGCTCCGAAGCCCTCACGTCGGG
>JAJDAI010000041.1 GCA_029261955.1 Deltaproteobacteria bacterium
GGTGCCCTGGCCGGGCAACCTCAACGACGTGTGGACCCACGTGGCCTGCACCCGCGACCCCGGGACCGGGCTGGTCACGCTCTTCCTCAACGGCGAGCAGGTCGGCGCCGTCAACGGCGGAGCCTCCGTCGTGGCGGGCCAGGCCGTGCGCATCGGCGCCCACGGAGGGGCCGCGCTGGATCCCTTCGACGGCGCGATCGACGAGGTGCGCTTCTCCGAAGCGGTGATGTACTCCGGCTCCTTCACGCCGGAGGTCAGCCTCACCGCCGACGCCGACACCGTGCTGCTCTACCACTTCGACGAAGGAGCCGGCACCACGGCCTACGACGACTCCGGCAACGCGCTGGACGCCCCCATCTGGGGCGCCGGGTGGACCTCGGACACCTACTGCGACGGCGACCTGGACCTGCCCGGTGACGACGACGACGCGGCCGAGGGCTGCAGCCCCTACGCGCTGGAATTCGACGGCATCGACGACTACGTGCTCTCAGGCTACGACAACGACTTCGACACAGCCGAGTGGACCATCGAGGCCTGGATCCGTGGGACGCAGGGCACGATCGTCTCCCGGGGCAGCGAGAACGAGTACAACTCCTCCGCCGCCTGGTTCGTGAAGATTGACGGCAACACCCTGCAGTGCAAGGGACGGACGAGCTCGTCCTTCTACGGCCCAACGGTGCCCTGGCCGGGCAACCTCAACGACGTGTGGACCCACGTGGCCTGCACCCGCGACCCCGGGACCGGGCTGGTCACGCTCTTCCTCAACGGCGAGCAGGTCGGCGCCGTCAACGGCGGGGCCTCCGTGGTGGCGGGCCAGCCCCTGCGCATCGGCGCCCACGGAGGGGCCGTATTGGACCCCTTCGACGGCGCCATCGACGAGGTGCGATTCACGGAGGCCGTGCGCTACACGGGCACGTTCGTCCCCGAGATCGAGCCCCTTGCCGACTCGGACACGGTGCTGCTCTACCACTTCGACGACGGGGCGGGCACCACGGCCTACGACGACTCCGGCAACGCGCTGGATGCCCCGATCTGGGGCGCGTGGTGGACCTACGACACGGTGTGCCCCTAGAGGCCTGACCAGGTCAGGCCTCCAGGGCGCCGGCTCCGCGACGCGGGCAAAGCCCTCCCTCGGGGGGCTGACGGTTGCGGGCTTCGAGTCGGGCCGGAACGAGAGGTTCGCTTCCTCACGCCGCGGGAGCCGACGGTCGAGCTGCGCCTTCCGCTGGCCCAGCCCGCACCGGTGCCGCTCCGCGGCCTGGATCGCGCGCAGCTCGGACATGGGTCCTCGACCGCGGTCCGCGGCCGTCGACATCGGTAGCCCCGTCAGGACCACGACCGTCGAGGCCTGAAGGTTGGGTGGCATCGCACCCAACGCGCCCGAGTTCAAGGTTGCGAGCCAGCCCGTCGCGCCTGTGCTGCGCTGGGTCTTGGGCAACCAGGCAGGAGGTGGAGGGAACCCATCTCGGGTCTCCGACACCAGGCTCCTCCGGCTCGGGGGAACAGGTCACGCGGCCGGGGGGCGCTCAGGGAGGCGTGGCCTGCCCGTAGTTGTCTCGGCCCCAACACGTGATGGTGCCGGCGGCGTCAATCGCGCAGCTGTGCACGCCGCTGGTGCAGACCTGCTCGAAGGTGCCCGAGGGGGGCACGGCCTGCCCGTAGGTGTTGTCGCCCCAGCACTGCAGCGTGGATGCCGTGGTGACCGCGCACGTCGTGTTCGAGCCTGCGTCCAGCGAGAGGAAGGTGCCGCCGGGAGAGAGCGTCTGGCCGACCTGGTTCGAGCCCCAGCAGACGATCGTGTCGTCCATCAGCCGCCCGCAGCTGTGGCCTCCGCCGGCGGAGACCTCGGCCCAGCTCTCGACGGGGATGTCGGTCTGGCCGGAGTAGTTGTAGCCCCAGCAGAAGCCGTTGTTGCCCGTGGTGACCAGGCAGCCGTGCTCGGTGCCGGCGCTGAGCGCCTGCGTCGGTGTCGTCGGCGGGGAGGCCTGGTTGTCGGTGTCGCGGCCCCAGCAGGCGGGGTTGCTGTTGCCGTCGACCGCGCAGCTGAAGCCGTTGCCGGCGGAGAGGCCGGAGAGCGGCCCGGCCTGGTACGCCGTCGCGCTGTAGTTGGCGTTGCCCCAGCCGTAGACCTCGCCGCTCGCCGCGCGGCCGATCGCGTGCGTGGTGCCCAGAGCGATCTCCGTGAAGAGCATGCCGGGGACCGCGAGCTGGTTCACCAGGTTGTCGCCCCAGCACTCCACAGACCCGCCCTGCCTGCGCGCGCAGCTGAAGTTGCCCCCGCAGTGCACGGAGACGAAGGGGTCCGCGGCGGTCGCATCGTCGTCGTCCGCCGTCGCGTCGTCGTCGTCCGCCGTCGCGTCGTCGTCGTCCGCGGTGGCGTCGTCGTCGTCCGCGGTGGCGTCGTCGTCGTCCGCGGTGGCGTCGTCGTCGTCCGCGGTGGCGTCGTCGTCGTCCGCCGTGGCGTCGTCGTCATCTGCGGTGGCGTCGTCGTCGTCCGCGGTGGCGTCGTCGTCGTCCGCC
>JAJDAI010000401.1 GCA_029261955.1 Deltaproteobacteria bacterium
GGCGAGCAGCCAGCCCAGCGCCGCCACGGGCCGGCCCCGTCGCCGGATCAAGATCGAAGGAGTCGTCAACAGCGCGAGCAGGTCGGAGCTCGTGCCCAGCACGGTCCATCCGTTCCATCCCCAGTCCATGCCGTGCAGGAGACTCAGCAGGGTCTGCATCGGGGCCCTCCCAGGCCTGTGGAGACAAGACTGCACCTCTGGCGAATTGCCTCCAACAGACTCATGACCCGGGCCCGTGGTGCACGGGGGCGTCGGCGCCACCCCCGTGGCAGCGCGCAACGCCGAACAAGACGGCGCCGAGCATGCAAGCGACGATGAGGGTGCGGATCCAACCCAGCTTCGGACGATCTGACATGGGCACCTCCACCACGAGGGTGTGCAAGGCTCGGGCCGGTGTTCCATGGCACGGCTGTTGCTCTCTCGAAGGGAGGTCGGGCGACTCACGCGCCCTCAGGAGGTTCCGATGGCCCACGAGCACGGCTGCAGCCACCCGCATCCTCGCGAGCACGCAGACTCTGGCCCGGCGCAGGGGTCAGGACCTGGCGGCGTCTGGACTTGCCCGATGCACCCCGAGGTTCGCGCGGACGCTCCCGGGCCCTGCCCGAGGTGCGGCATGGCGCTCGAGCGGGTCGGTCCGCCACCCGCGGGCAGGGTCCAGTACACCTGCCCCATGCACCCCGAAGTCCTGCGCGACGAGCCGGGCAGCTGCCCGGTCTGCGGCATGGCCTTGGAGCCGACGGGGGGGGCCGTGGACGACGAGGGCACCGAACTCAGGGAGATGAGCCGGCGCTTCTGGGCTTCCGCGGCGTTGACGATCCCGCTGGTCGCCATCGCCATGGGCGACCTCCTCCCCGGCGAGCCGGTCTCGAAGCTCATCGGCTCCCACAGCGTGCGGGGCTGGCTGGAACTCGCGCTGGGCACGCCCGTCGTCCTCTGGGGCGGCTGGCCCTTCTTCACCCGCGCCTGGGCGTCGGTTGTGAACCGATCCCTCAACATGTTCACGCTCATCGGCCTGGGCACGGGCGTTGCCTGGGGCTACAGCATCGTCGCAACCTTGCTTCCCAGCATCTTCCCGGAGTCGTTCCGTGGCGCCGACGGCGAGGTCGCGGTGTACTTCGAGGCCGGCGCGGTCATCGTCACCCTGGTCCTGCTCGGGCAGGTCATGGAGCTGCGCGCGCGCAGCCAGACGAACGCGGCGATCCAGATGCTCCTGGGGCTGGCGCCGAAGACCGCCCGCCGCCTGAACGCCGATGGCAGCGAGGAGGACGTGCCCCTCGACGCCGTGCAGATCGGCGACCGGGTGCGGGTTCGCCCCGGTGAGAAGGTCCCGGTCGACGGCGTCGTGGTGGACGGCACGAGCGCCGTGGACGAGTCCATGGTCACCGGCGAGCCGATGCCCGTCGCCAAGGGCGCAGGCGACCCGGTGATCGGGGCCACCGTCAACGGCACGGGCGGGCTGGTGGTGGAGGCGCAGCGGGTGGGCGCGGATTCCCTGCTCTCGCAGATCGTGCACATGGTCGCCGAGGCGCAGCGCAGCCGGGCGCCCATCCAGAAGCTGGCCGATGTGGTCGCGGGGTGGTTCGTGCCGGCGGTCATCGTTGCCGCAGTCGGGACCTTCGTGGTCTGGGGTGTCTGGGGTCCGGAGCCCGCGATGGCCTACGCGCTGATCAACGCGGTCGCGGTGCTCATCATCGCCTGCCCCTGCGCGCTGGGCCTCGCCACCCCCATGTCGATCATGGTCGCCACGGGCAAGGGCGCGACGGCGGGCGTGCTCTTCAAGGACGCCGAGGCCATCGAGGTGATGCGCAAGGTCGACACCCTGGTCGTCGACAAGACGGGCACGCTGACGGAGGGGCGCCCGTCCCTCACGGCCGTTCGCGCGATGGAAGGCCACGACGACTCCCAGCTGCTGCGCCTCGCCGCGAGCCTGGAGCGCGGCTCGGAGCACCCCCTGGCTGAGGCGATCGTGCGCGGCGCAGACGAGCGGGAGCTGGAGCTCGGCGACGTCGATGACTTCCAGTCGGTCACGGGAAAGGGCGTCATGGGCGTCGTGGCGGGTCACTCCGTCGCTCTTGGCAACCGGGCGATGATGGCGGAGCTCGGCTACGACACGAGCGCCCTGGCCGAGGTGGCGGAAGAACTGCGGCGCGAAGGCCAGACGGCGATGTTCGTCGCGGTCGATGGCGAGGCTTCGGGCGTGCTCGGTGTGTCCGACCCCATCAAGGAGTCCACCCCCGCCGCCATCGCCGGCCTTCGGGCCGAGGGGCTCCGCGTCGTCATGCTCACCGGCGACAGCCGGACCACCGCGGAGGCCGTCGCCCGAACCCTCGGGCTGGATGAGGTCATCGCGGATGTCCTGCCCGAGGACAAGGTCGCTGCGGTCAAGAAGCTGCAGGCTGAGGGCGCGGTCGTGGCCATGGCCGGCGACGGCATCAACGACGCGCCCGCGCTGGCGCAGGCCCAGGTCGGCATCGCCATGGGCACGGGCACCGACGTGGCCATGGAGTCGGCCGGCGTGACCCTGGTGAAGGGCGACCTGCGCGGCATCGTGCGCGCGCGCCGGCTGAGCCGCGCCACGATGCGCAACATCAAGCAGAACCTGTTCTTCGCGTTTGTCTACAACGCCCTCGGCGTCCCGGTGGCGGCCGGCGTGCTCTACCCCGCCTTCGGCATCCTGCTCAGCCCCATGCTGGCGGCGGCAGCCATGAGCTTCAGCTCCGTCAGCGTCATCGCCAACGCGCTCCGGCTGCGCAGGGCGAGACTGTGAGAGCGCCGGGCTCTTGGGAGAGCCCAGTGCCCGCGGCCCCTCAACCCTCGAGGTAGCGCTCCCGGCATCGGTGGGAGCAGAAGACAACCCGCCCCTGGGGGCCCTCGACGAACGCCACCGCCCGCTGCGCGTCGACGCGCATCCCGCAGACCGGGTCCTGCGCCCACTGGACGTCGTCGGCCCGGCGGTCCCGCAGCTGGCCATCCTCCAGCCAGAGGATGCGGTCGGCGACCTCCTCCGCCCGGGGATCGTGGGTGACGATCAGCACGCCCTTGCCGCCATCTCGGGCCAGGTCGTGCAGGATCATCAGGATCTCCTGACCTCGAGCCGAGTCCAGGTTGCCCGTGGGCTCGTCGGCCAGGATCACGGGGGGATCGTTCATGAGAGCACGGGCGACCGCCACGCGCTGTTGCTCGCCGCCCGAGAGGTCCCCGGGCAGGAAGTCCCTGCGTTCGCTGAGCCCGACCTGCTCCAGCAGGGCGGCAGCCCGGGCGCGCTGGTCCGCCCCCACGCGGCCCAGCAGCCGCCCCGGGAGCAGGACGTTCTGCTCGGCGGTCAGGGCCCCGAGCAGGTTGAAGGCCTGGAAGACGAAGCCCAGGCTGTGCGCGCGCAGCGCCGGCCGGTCGCGGGGCGGGAGCCCGTAGACATCAACCCCCACCACCTCGACCGAACCCCGGGTAGGGCCCAGCAGGCCGCCGAGCATCGAGAGCAGGGTCGTTTTTCCCGAACCCGACGGCCCCATGACCAACACGATCTCGCCCGGGCCGAGCCGCAGATCGACCCCGGCCACCGCGTGCACTGCGGTGCGACCGCGGCCGTAGGTCTTGCTCAGGTCCTTCGCTTCCAGCAGGTAGCGGCTCATCTCGGGCTCCTCAGGCTCTGAAGGCGTCGGCGGGATCGATTCCCACGACGCGCCGAACAGGGATCCAGGCCGCCAGCAGAGCCACGCTGAACGCCAGCCCTCCCAACTTCAGCAAGGTCGGCAGCGCGAAGAGCACGGTCACCTCGGGCAGGGCCCAGGACAGGGCGGGGCGCAACAGCAGCGCGAGCGCCACCGCCGCAGCCCAGCCGAAGCCCGTGACGATCAGGCTCTGGGCGAAGACGGCCGCCAGCAGCCGGTGGGGCACCGCCCCCAACGCGAGCGCGACGGCCAGCTCTCGCCGCCTCCGCAGGACGCCCACGTAGACCGTGAAGGCGACCAGCAGCGCGGCGACGGTGGTGCCGACGCCCGACATCAGCGCGATGACGTCCGCGCCCATGTGCATCGCCATGGCCCGGTCGGACTCGACGAAGTCCGCTCGGGTCATCGCAGAGACCCCCTCGATCCGATCGGCGATTGCGGCCGCAAGATCGCGGGCCGAGTGTCCGGGGCGGGCCTCCACCAGCAGGTAGCTCGTGGACCGCGGCGCATCGAGCACCGCGGCGAGGTCGTCCCGGTGGGTGAAGACGACCGGGTTGGCCATGGAGTAGGTGCCGCGGCTGAGGCCGACGACCCGGAGCGTCCGGTCGGCCACCCGCACCGAGGAACCCAGCGTCAGGCCGGACTTGCGCGCGATGACATCGGGGACCACCGCCTCCCCGAGATCCGGGGTGGAACGACCCGCTGCCATCGCCCACGGCCGGCCGAGGAGGGCGTCCGGGCGCAGGCCCACCAGGTAGACGAACCACTCGTCCTCCCCCGCGCCGAGAAAGCCGTTGACGTAGAGGATGTCGTCGACGCGCGACACGCCCTCCACGGCGCGGACCTCGTCGATTCGATCGACGTGGACGAAGGAGCTGGCCATGTGCATGTTCGCGACGCCGTCCTGCATCACCCAGACGTCGGCTCCGGCCTGCTCCGCGTAGGCCACGATCTGCTCGGCCTCCCCGGCGAAGACCCCCTCCACGAGCACGGCGAGCAGCAGCGCGAGCCCGACGGCGGCCGAGCTGGCCACCAGGGCCCCGCGCTCCGCGAACAAGCTGCGCAACGCCCAATTCAACATGGGCCACCTCGGAACACGAGCGCCGGGTCGACGGCCAGGACGCGCCGCAGCGGAGCAGACGCGCCGAGCAGCGCGAGCACGAAGACCACGGCAGCCGTGCGAGGCACCGCCCAACCCGCCAGGGGGGAGACCAGGTAGTCGGGTTGGCTGAACTCGATCAGCACCGCGCCAGAGCTCGCTGCAATCAGCCCGAGCAGGAACGCAAACGCCGACACGGCGAGCGCCTCCAACAGGACGAGGGAGACCAGCCGACGCCGGCCCGCACCCAGGGCCGCGAGCACGGCGAAGTCGCGGATCCGGGCGAGCACCGAGCCGTAGAGCGTCAGCCCCACGACCAGGGCGCCGATGACGTAGGACAGCCCCACCAGCAGGCCCAGCACCGGCCCGAGGAGCCGCCTGCCCATCAGCTCATCCGCCGCGCCGAGCTCTGCCGGCGTGTGCACGTCGACCCAGGCCAGCTCGCGCTCGATGCCGGCCCGAGCGGCCGCCAGCTCCGCCCCCGGCTCCACCTGCACGAGCATGTGGCTGAGCAGCGGCGCGTCGGCCTGCAGCTCCTCGGAGAGATCGCCGGAGAGGAACAGGTCGACGAGGTCGGAGAAGCGGGCGAACACGGCCGGGGTGAACATCGCAGCCGTACCGCGCGAGACCCCGACCACCTCGAAGGACCACCCCAGGACATCCACGCGGTCTCCGGGCGAGAGGTCGTGGTCCGCCGCGAGGGAGCGGTCGATGACGATCTCCCGCGCAACTTCGATGTGCCGGCCGGAGTCCAGCTCTGCCGGCGCGCCGAGGTCGACGTAGGCGATCACCTGGACGGGGGTGGCGATGCCGTGCCGCCGGAAGATGAGGGGGAGCACCGTCAAGGCGTGCGCCGAGGCCACGCCCGGCACGGCGAGCAGCGCCTTGCGGGTCTTCTGCGGCAACGAAGAGCGGGCTGCAGCGAGGTTGGAGACCCCCGCCTGCGAGACGACGAGATCGGCCTGGAGCTGCTCGGGGAAGTCCCGCAGCTGGCTGTAGAGGCCAGATCGGAAGCCCCCGAAGAGCAGCATGACGGCGATCGCCGCGCCGAGGGCGAGCACGCTCAGCACGGTGCGGCCCGGTTGGTGGAGGAGGGTGCCGAGGACAAGGCGGAGCATCGTGCTCTTGGGGTGCAGGAAGCATGCCCCGGCTGCCTGTTGTGCGGCCCCGCAAGCGGCGGTCCGACGGCGAGCGCGTGGCGGCGAGAATTCGCCATATCTGGCGACTATTCTTCGTGTGTTTTCCACTACTTGCGGGTCTCGCGATTGACTGTCACGCTCGGAACTTCCACTCCGATCCGAAGGCCCCCGACGCATGATCTCGCGAACGCTCCTCCTCCTCCCTCTGCTCGCACTCACCCCCGCCTGCGAGGCCCCCGCCGAGGACCCGGACGGTCCGAGCGAGGACGAGGCCCTGTTTGGCGACGGCAGCTTCGAGCTGACGGTCGTCGCGGACGCCAGCGATGGCTTGGCCACCCCGCGCGACCTCGAGTTCCACCCCCTCCGACCGAACGAGCTCTGGATCGTGAATCAGCGCAGCGAATCCGTGACGGTGCTCACCGATGCCGGCGATGCGGACTCGATCGCCGACACCCGCAGCGCCGGAGGCAACCAGCACTTCCTGGCCCAACCGTCCTCGCTGGCCTTCTCCGACAACGGCAACTTCGCCACGATCCACGAGACCGATGAGCTGACGCAGGGCCCCAACGGGACGCCAGCCGACTTCATGGGCCCCACGCTCTGGACCTCGGACCTGGGCGTCTTCAACGGCGGCCACGGCGGGCACCTCGACATGCTGCACAACTCCCCCAACGGCATGGGGATCGCGTGGGAACAGGACAACACGTTCTGGGTGACCGACGGCTTCAACAGCGCGATCGCGCGCTACGCCTTCAACGAGGACCACGGGGCGGGAGGCGCGGACCACAGCGACGGGGAGTTGCTGCGCTACGTGGAGGGCGAACTGTCGCGCGTCGAGGGCGTGCCGTCCCACCTCGTGTTCGACCCCAGCTCCGGGCTGCTCTACGTCGCGGACACGGGGAACAGCCGAATCGCCGTCCTCGACACCACGACAGGTGAGCTCGGCGGCCCGGTTGGGCCGAACTACGACAACACCACGCAGCGGGCGATGTACGACGCGGACCTCCAGACGCTGGTGAGCGGCGAGGATGCCGGCCTCGCAGCACCCTCGGGGCTCGAGCTGCACGACGGCGTTCTGTATGTCGGAGACAACGAGACCGGCCGCCTCTTCGCCTTCGACCTGGACGGGCAGCTGCTCGACTCGATCGAGCTCGGCGTCGGGCCCGACGCCCTCACGGGGCTGGCGTTCGACGAAGCGGGGACCCTGTTCGTCGCGGACAGCCTTGAGGACGAGGTGCTTCGCGTCGATCTCTGACGGTCCGGCACGCGGCCTGGCTCAACTGGGAAGCGCCCGCAGCGCAAGATCGTGCGTCGCCGCCTGTCCCCCCTTGCCCCAGCCCTCGCCCTCGACGAACGCTGATGAGGTCCGTCCTGCGGCGTCGGTTGCGGCGATGCGCACGGTGGCCAGCCCTTCTCGGGCTCGAACCCCAGGCGGCGCGTGGGCGCAGAGGAGATCTCGTCGACTCTGCCGACTATTCAACCCCACCGCCACCGCGCTCAGGGGAGCAGCGCCGGCGGCTCGATCTCGTACTTCTCGATGCGATACAGAAGGACGTGGCGGGGAATCCCGAGGTATCGCGCCGCAGCGCTCTTGTTCCCGCCGTGGATGCGGATGGCCTCCTCCACCAGGCGTCGTTCCAGGGCCGGCAGCGGCAGACCGCCGCGGGGGAGGCTCAGCTCCCAGGGGTCGACGTCCAGGCGGACGCGAAGGACGGGCCCCGTCGGTGAGTCCTCGCCCGGTGGAGCCAGGGCCTGCTCGATGGGAGGCAGGTCATCGACCTCCACCAGGGGGCCCGCTGCGAGCAGAGCGACGCGCCTGGCCACGTTCTCCAGCTGCCGCACGTTTCCCGGCCAGGGGCGAGCCTGCAGCTCCGTCGCGGCGGCCTCGGACAACCCCAGCGTTCGCCCCGAGGCCCTGCCCTGGGACGTCAGGAACAGCTCGAAGAGCGGCACGATCGCGGACACCCGCTCCCGCAGCGGCGGCACGCGGAGCGGCAGGACGGCGAGTCGGTAGTAGAGGTCCTCCCGGAAGCTCCCCTCCTTCACGGCGCTGGCTAGGTCACGGTGCGTCGCCGCCACGATGCGGACGTCCACGGGAATCGGTTGCTCGGCTCCGACCGGCTCGACAACCCGCTCCTGGAGCACACGCAGCAGCTTCGGCTGCAACTCCAGCGGCAGATCCCCGATCTCGTCCAGCAACAACGTGCCGCCGCTCGCGGCGCGGAACCGACCCTCTCTGGCCCGGTTGGCCCCGGTGAAGGCGCCCTTCGTGTGACCGAACAGCTCCGCCTCGAGCAGCTCCGCGGGGATGGCGGCGCAGTTCACGGCCACAAACGGGCCCTGCGGCCGCTCCGAGATGCGATGCAGCTCGCGCGCGACCAGCTCCTTCCCCGTGCCGCTCTCACCGCGAAGCAGAACGGGAAGATCCGAGCTGGCGACCCGACGCACCTGGTCCATCAGGCGGGTCATGGCGCCCGAGACCACGAGCATCGGCCGCTTCCCGCTTGCCTCCACCTGAGAGCGAAGGCTTCGGTTCTCCCGCAAGACACGCCGGTGCTGGGCGGCCCGGCGGACCTTCAGCATCAGGGCATCCCGAGCCACGGGCTTGGTGATGTAGTCGTGGGCGCCTGCCTGCATGGCCGCGACCGCGGTGTCCACCGACCCGAAGGCCGTCGAGACGATCACCGGCACCTCGGGGTCCATACGACTCACCGCCCGCAGGACCTGCAAGCCGTCGATCTCCGGCATCATC
>JAJDAI010000402.1 GCA_029261955.1 Deltaproteobacteria bacterium
CGATGTTTCCCAGGCACAACGCTCTCCTTGTCACAGATGGCTTATGGCCCAACGACCGGGGCGGGCTCATCTTGCCTCGCCCACCGAGACCGAGGGGCCCTTCGAAGTTCCCGAAGCCGCTCGAGCTCTGCTGCATCCGCGCAGATCACCCATCGGGCCTGCGCTTCATCGGTCTTTCTGGCCTGCAGGCGGCCCTTCTGGACCCAGCTGTAGAGCGTGACGTGGGGCATGCTCAGCTCTGCGGCGAGGGCCGCCAGCGTCCACTCGTTCGCAGCGAGGCCCGCGATCGGACGCTCCTTCGGCCTCGGCAGCTTGCGCCGGGTGAGGCCGCGGCGCGACAGCAGGGCCCGCACCATCTCGGCACTGAAGGTTGTCCGGCGCTTCGCCGGCCGCCACCCCTCGGTGTTGAGCTGCTCAGCGATCAAACGCGACGGCAGACCGTCCTCACGCAATGCGAGGATCCGCGCGATGAGGTCGTCGATGTAGCTGAGCTGATCGAGGCGCCCGACGGGCCGCACGGTCTCCGTGCTGGTCTCGTGTCCGCCTGCCCAGAGGACGCGGACCTGGACCCGCTCGGTCTTCCCGAGCACGGTCACCTCGATGCGGTCGACAAGCTGCCGCACGATCTGTTTGCGGTCGATGATCGTGGTGGTCTCCGCGTGCCACAGGCCCGGGATGTCGGCCGCCAGCGCTCGGATCGTTGCGCGTTCCTGCTCGGCGAGCACCGAGGGCTCCTCAGCCAGGTGGCGCGCGTACTCCTCCTGCAACTGCTGTTGAGCGGCGAGCTTCTGCTCGAGCTGCTGCTCCAATGTCCTGGCCACCAGTCGATTTTCCGGCTCGACGGCGTCGTACTGTCGCAGGGCTCGGGCGGCCTCGTACTGCGCCCGCTCCAACCGTTGCTGCCACGTCTTGCGGTGGCGCGTGCGCTCGGTCTCGACCTGGGCTGCGACCTCGAGGCTGATCTCCAGGGAGGCTGGCTCGAGGGCCTGGAGCACCAGTCGCTCGACCTCGGCGTCCAGCACCCGGCCAGCCAAGGACTGGCAGAGGGGCTCCCCGTAGTGCGCGATGGCCTGCCCACAGCTGTAGCGGGCCCACCCCGAGCCGTACTGTGTGCTCATGCGCAGCCCACAGCGACCGCAGGAGATCAGGCCTGACAGCAACGCGGAGCCCTTGCGCGGCGTGCCTTTGGCCTGCACCCGGTTGGCCTGGAGCTGCCGTCGGTTTGCCAAGTACTGTTCCCAGCTGATGTAGGCCGGCATCCGGTCGGGCAGAAACACCTGCCAGTCGCCCAGGGCCGCCACGGTCCGACCTGTGCCCGGTCGTCCCGGCTGCTTCCGTCGCGCATCGGTAGGCCGACGGCCCCACACGTAGGCTCCTCCGTAGATCGGGTTTTCCAGCATGCAGTGCAGCGTCATCCGACTCGGACGCCGCCAACTCAGCTCGCCCTTGCGCGGTCCGGATCGCTCACGCACCGGGAGCTGGACGCCGTGCTCGATGAGGTAGCGCAACACCCCGGTGACCGTGCCGCGGGCGACGAACTGCTCGAAGACAGTCTCAACGACGGTCCGCGCCTGCTCGTCGGGCTCCTTGACCACCTCACCAGACGGACGGCGGCGGTAGCCGATCGGGAGGGCCATGGCCAACTCGCCGCGCCGAGCCTTGGCCAGCCGACCATCGTGCATGCGTCGCTTGATGAGGTGTAGCTCCGCCTCAGACATCGTTCCCCGCAGCCCCAGCAGCAGGCGGTCATTGTAGTCGGCAGGGTCATAGACCCCGTCAGAGTCGGCGATCAGCGTCCCGAACAACGCGCAGACTTCCAGCAGCTGATACCAGTCCAGGCAGGAGCGGGCGAAGCGGGAGACCTCGATCGCCAGGATCACCCCGATCTGCTCCAGACCGACCTCCGCCACCAGCCGCTGGAAGCCCGGTCTCCCCATCGCGGAGGCTCCCGAGCGACCCAGGTCCTCGTCGATCACCTCGATCCGGTCCCGTGCCCAGCCCAGGTGGTGGGCCCGATCCGTCAACGCATACTGCAGCTTCGTCGACTCCGTGTGCCGGATCAGCTGCTGGGGTGTTGATTGCCGGATGTAGACCAGCGCCCGCCGCTGCAGATGGCGCGGCCCGATCTTCGAATGCGGCAAGTGCGCGACCTGCCTCGCCAGAGCTGGGCCCATCATCGACCTCCTCGGTTTCGGTCGATGTCGCGGTCGCTCGGGTCCTCTGGACCAGGTCGCTCAGCGTGGCCACGAGGCTGCGGCGCCGGCGAGCCGGCACCTCCTGCCAGGCAGGAGCTTGCGGCGTGCTCCCCCGCGCGCAGGCTGAGCTGGTCTCCCGAGTCATGCTCCGTACTGCTGCGACCGGCGTCATCCCGCATCTCCAACCAGAGCGCGAGCTTGAGCAGAGCCGTCGCGCTCACGACGGGAGGACCATATCCGGATCGATCTATTGTGACTATGGCTGTATTACGATTGGTAGATAGAGCGTTTTTACACCTGCCTCAAGACCGGCATGGGGCTCCGCAAGATCAACAGCGGGCGAAAGCACATCGTCGAGCTGCTCGTCGCCAGCGCGCTGCTGCGCTGCACCGTGGCCATGCGCGCCATGGCCCAGGCTCAGGCGCACCTGCCGAGGCTCCGCTGGATCAACCCGCTGCAGTGGGTCCAGGTCTGGCGTGAGCAGCTGGACGAGCTCCTTCGACCCTGGCTCCTGGGGAGCCGCCCGAGAGGTCGGATCACCTGGAGAGCCCTCGGTAGGGCGGCCATGGACCCCAACCGAAAACGCCGCTCTGCACGGGTCTACGCAACGATGGGGCTGCCCTGGGAGTGGTCCTGGCAGCGGGCCTCACGGGCTTAAGCGATCACGCATGGCTCCATGCCTACGAGGCTGAGCTGGTCGCAGCCCGGGAAGACTGGAAGCGCCCCGAAGTCCGCGATGCGTATCGAGTGCGCAGCCAGTGCGAGCGCCTCGTCAACCAGGTCGTCCGACACGGCGGCCGGAGGGCCCGAACCTGGGGGCTCGCGGCCGCGAACCTCCAAGCGCACTTCATCGCGATGCGGTGCAACCTCGGCCTGCTGGCTCAAGCCCTCGCAACGCGAGACGGGGCGGAGGTGCCGCAAGCAGCGTAGAGCGGAACCCAGACGACCAGACCACCCCGCAGCGACCCGCTGAACGGGTGAGGTGCGCCCGCAGGCGGCCGAACGGTGGCCACCGAACGCGCCTCAAGCCGCCGGGGCCGGACCAGACTCCCCAGCAGCCTGGCAGCAGCAGGCCACGGGGACGCTCGCGCGCCGCTCAGAGGGAGAATTCGGGCGAAACGCCCCACGCTGCTAGTGCCGCCCGGAGCTCCTCGACCTCGGTGACCTCGTCCACGCACTCAAGAGATCACACCAAGATCTTGGTGTCGATCCCCCTGGCCGAACTTGCCGACATCAGCCGGGTTCTCAGGGAGCTGAACGGTTACAACCGCCGTTGTGCCGACTGGGACAAGGGCAGCCTGCTCAGCGGGGAGGCGCCCGCGGACCTCCAGCGGCTGTGGGGTCTTGCGCGATCTGACCGCTCCGCCGGGGGGCCACGGCACGCTGCGATAGACTGCGTCATCGTCCAGCCATCCCCCACCCTTCGCGAGCAGCTGACCGATCCGCGATCCGCTCGGGTGGTGCAGGGCACGGCGCTGCTGTCGCTCACGCTGTTGTCGTATTCGCTCTGCCGCGCTCTGGATCTGGGCACCGCGACAGATGTTGACACCGTCAACCTCGGACTCTCCGCGCTGGACTTCAACCCGGCTGAATGGCGACCGCATCCGCCAGGAACCCCGGGCTACGTCGTCTTCCTCCGGGTCCTGCACGCGCTGACCCCCATCTCCGACGTGGTGACGCTGGCGAGGGTAGGCTCCGCGCTCTGCGCGGCCGCCTGCGTGCCGGCGGCCTGGTGGGCGACGCGGGCGCTGGTCGGGCACGTTCTGGGACGCCCCATCGCAGCGGCGGCCCTGGCGGCGGTGCACCCGCTGATCTGGTACTCCGGCGCCGACGGACAGAGCCACGCGGCCGAGGCCCTGCTTGCGATCCTCATCTTCGGGGGCGCAGCCACCGTCCGGGGGCGAGGCCTGGGCTGGGCGCTCCTGCTGGTGGCAGGCACCGCGCTGGCGGGCAGCGTCCGGCCCACCGTCGCGCTGCTCACCGCGCCCGTGCTGATCTGGGTCTTCTGGGGGCGCAGGTCGCTGCACTGGGGCGCAGCCCTCGCCGTCGGCGTAGCCACGGTCGCCTCCTGGACGGCGCTCGCCCTGTCGCAGACCGACGCGGAGGCCTGGTCGCGCGCCCAGGACGCCCTGGTCTTCGACCTCTTCGTGTCCCGCTTCGGGCTCCTGGGCGGCAGCTTCGATCCCGTGCTGTTCGGGGTGAACGCGCAGATCCTGGCGCTCGGGCTGGTGTTGTCGCTCCTCCCGACGCTGGGGTGGACGCGGGGCACCGGCAGCTGGCGCTGGGCGTTCTGGGCCACCATCGCCGTGCACGGAGCGTTCTACCTCGTCCTGTACGCCAGCGAGCCGGGCTACCTCGCCGCGGTGGCCGGCCTCGCCGTCCTGACGCCCGCCAGCTGGTCTCCCCGCGCACCGCTGCGGGCGACGATCGGGCCGCTCTTGGGACTGGCCTTCGTCTCCGTCGGCCCCGCGACCGTTCCGCTGCTCGGCGTCCCCGGCAATCCGCGGCTGTGGCTCCCCACGGCGGCGCACGTCGTCCGCTGCGAGGCGGGCGTCGGCGCCTACCTGGACCGCGTGTGCGATCCCGACCTGCACCCGATGTCGCTGTTCCTCGACACCGGCGGGGAGAACCTGGCGCCGCGCCTGGCCGCAGTGCGCTGCCAGCGTGACGTCGTCATGGTCATCGACGGCCTCGGGCACGCCCCCGACCTGGACGTGAGCCTGGTCTTCTCCGGCTCGGCCCTCATGGGGCTGCCCACCGGCATCCCGCTGGAGGCTGGGCCGGAGGTGGAGTTCCGCTACCCCCGCCCGGTGGAGCAGGTCGTGCTCGCCCCCTTTGTGCCGTACGCCTTCGCCCGCCGCATCGCCGCGCAAGCCCGCTGCGAGGCCACGTCGCCGGGGATCTGGCCAGCTCGCTGTCTGCCGGTCCTGGAACTCGGCAAGACGCGCATGATCATCGAGCCCCTGCTGGAGCTTCCAGGTGGGCCCTGACTCCCGCGGCACGTAGCTCTGGTTCGCCCCGCCGCTGCTCAGCTTCGGGCTGTTCCGCTTACCGCTCCTGCTCGACCACCCCGGCCTGCCGGTCGGCGGGGGCCTTGCGTCCCTGCTCGCCGACGCAGGGGTCTGCTTGGCGTCCGTGGGCCCTTGTCTGGCCGGGGTCCGCAAGGCCCGCAAGACCAGCCTCGCTGCGTTCGTGTTCGGCACGTTCGGCCTGTCCTTCGTCAACTGCGGCGACGTCGAGTTCTTCCGCCTCATGCAGGTCCACGCCAGCCCATGCGTGATCGGTTGAGCACCTGAGTGCCGCTCCCAGGCGCACCGCCAGGGGAATCCCTTCCTCGCCAGGACCCTCGCCGAGTGCCGTTTTCGGTTGGGGTCCATCGCGCTGAGAGCGAGGCGCTTCCACTGCACTCGTCCTCGCGGCCGCGTGCCCGTGAGCCAGGGCCCCAGGAGCTCGACGAGCCACTCGCGCCAGACCTGGACCCACTGCAGCGGGTTGATCCACCTCAGCTTCGGCAGTGCTCTCTCGGCCCGCGCCATGGCACGCATGGCCATGGTGCAACGCAGCAGCGCTGCGGCGACGAGTAGCTGGACCCGGTGCTTGTGGCGGGTGTTGATCTTCTTGAGCCCCATGCCTGTCTTGAGGCATGCGTGATCGGTTAAGCCCCTGAGTGCCGTACCCAGGCCCAGCGCCAAGGGAACCCCCTCCTTGCCAGGACCCTCGCCGAGTGCCGTTTTCGGTTGGGGTCCATCGCGCTGAGAGCGAGGCGCTTCCACTGCACTCGTCCACGCGGCCGCGTGCCGGTGAGCCAGGGCCCCAGGAGCTCGACGAGCCACTCGCGCCAGACCTGGACCCACTGCAGCGGGTTGATCCACCGCAGCTCCGGCAGCGCTCTCTCGGCCTGCGCCATGGCACGCATGGCTACGGTGCAGCGCAGCAGCGCCGCGGCGACGAGCAGCTCGACACGGTGCTTGTGGCGTGTGTTGAGCTTCGTGAGCCCCATGCCGGTCTTGAGGCAGGTGTAAAAACGCTCTATCTACCAATCGTAATACAGCCATAGTCACAATAGATCG
>JAJDAI010000403.1 GCA_029261955.1 Deltaproteobacteria bacterium
CCGGGCCGCCGTGCGCGTCGAGGAGGCGACTGCCCGCCCCCTCGGGGACCCGATCGACGTGGTCCTGGTGGACAGCGAGCACGCCGGCTGGCGCTCAGCCGAGACCAACCCGCGCATCGCGTTCCCCGTGCGACGCCTCGACGAGGACGAGCTCGACCGCAGCGCCCTGGAGCTGCTCTGCCGCTCCACCGTGCGACGCCGCTCCGACGGCCACGCCCCGGTCTGGCTCGAGGTCGGCCTCGCGGCCTGGTTCAGCGAGGGCCCGGTCGCCCCCTCGGAGTGGCCCGACATCATCGAGTCCGGCACCTCGCCCACCGAGCTGACCGACCTGCGCTTCCTCAGCACGCCGCAGGCCCTCAAGGCCGCGCGCGGCTTCTCCGGCTGGCTGCTCGACGAGTACGGCTGGCAGCGCGTGACCTTCCTGCTCGACTACCTGAGCGAAGGCCAGGAGCTCGACGTCGCGACGCGGCGCGCGTTCCGGGACAAGACCTTCAGGGACCTCGAGCAGACCTGGTTCGGCCTGGCGGGCGCCGCCGAGTAGACCGGTCAGCGCGTGGCGCGGTCCTCGACGATCTCGCCATCCACGACCCGGACCAGCCGCCTCGCGTGCAACGCGACGTCGGGCTCGTGGGTCACCAGGATCACCGTGCGACCCTGGGCGTGGAAGTCCTCGAAGATGGCCATGATCTCCTCGCCCACCTTCGAGTCGAGGTTCCCCGTGGGCTCGTCGGCCAACAGGATGTCGGGGTCGTTGACGATGGCCCGGGCGATGGCCACGCGCTGCCGCTGGCCGCCGGACAGCTCGTTCGGCCGGTGGTCCATGCGGTCCGCCAGATCGACCCGCGCCAGCGCGCCCTCCGCCCGCTCCTTGCGCTCCGCGCGGCTCATGCCGGCGTAGACCAGCGGCAGCTCGACGTTGCCGAGGGCCGTGTAGCGGGGCAGCAGGTTGAAGGTCTGGAAGACGAAGCCGATGCGCTTGTTTCGCGTCGCGGCCAGCTCGCCGTCCGTCAGGGAGGAGACCTCCTCCCCGGCCAGCGTGTAGGTGCCGGCGTTGGGCGTGTCGAGGCAGCCCAGGATGTTCATGAGCGTGGACTTGCCGGAGCCCGAGGGCCCCATGATCGCCAGGTACTCGCCCCGCTCCACTCGGAGGTCGACGCCGCGCAGGGCGCGCACCTCGGTGCTGCCCATCATGAAGGTGCGGTAGAGGTCCTGGACGTCGATCAGCGCGGTCACTTCACAGGCCCTTCGAAGACGGCGGAGCGGGTCAGCGGGGGGACCAGGAGAATCCGGGCTGGAACGCGCATGCGGCCCCGTATGGTATCAGTGCGGCGATGGAGATCGTCTACGGCTACGAGCAGGTGACCGAGCCCCTGGGGCCCATCGTGATGACCATCGGCACGTACGACGGTCTTCACGTAGGACACCGCGCGATCATCGAGCAGGTCGTCGAGCGCGCGCGCAAGACCGGGCGGCGCTCGCTGGTCTACTCGTTCTACCCGCCGCCCTGGCGCGTGCTGGGCCGCGGCGAGCACCCCTATCTGATCCTGACGCTCAAGGACAAAATCCGCCTGATGGCCGAGCTGGGCGTCGACGTCCTCGTGACCGAGGAGTTCACCCCGAAGATCCAGGTCCAGAGCCACGAGGCCTTCGCGCGGGACGTGCTGCGCGAGCGCCTGGCCCCGGCCGAGCTGCACTTCGGCTACGACTTCCGCTTCGGTGAGGACCGCCTCGGCGACGCCGCGTTCCTCAAGGCCTTCCTGGCCGAGGACGGGGTCGACGTCCGCCCCCACGGCGCGGTGCGGGTCAACGGGCAGATCGCCGGCTGCACGGTGATCCGCAAGCACGTCTGCTCGGGCGACGTCGCCGGCGCGGTGCCGCTGCTCGGCCGCTACCACTTCGTGCGCGGGGTGGTCGTGAAGGGCCGGCAGCGCGGGCGGACCATCGGCTTCCCCACCGCGAACGTCGCCGCCCAGACCGAGCTGCTGCCGCCGCCCGGCGTCTACGCGGTCCAGATGCGGCGCGACGGGCACGAGGGCGCGATTCCCGGCGTCGCCAACCTGGGTTTCCGACCGACCTTCGACGAGCAGGACTTCTCCCTGGAGGTGCACCTGCTCGACTTCGAGGGCGACCTCTACGGCGAGCGCGTCTGCGTGGACTTCGTGGACCGCGTGCGCGAGGAGCGCCGCTTCTCTGGAGCCGACGCCCTGGTCGCGCAGATCAAGGCCGACGTGGCCTCCGTGCGCGAGCGTCTGCCCTACCCGACCCCCGGGCGCAGCGCGCTGAGCTGGGACCCGAAGCCCCAATGACCGAAGACGACGTCGCCGGCGATCCGAGCCTGGTGGTCACGGGCGGCTTCGCCTCCGTGGGGAACTACGCGGTCATCGGCCACCCGGTGGCCCACTCGCGCTCGCCCGAGCTGCACACGGCCTGGTTCCGCGCGGCGGGCCGTCCGGGCGTCTACTCGGCGGTGGACATCGCCCCCGAGGAGCTCGTGTTCCGGGGGCCCTCGCTGCCCTTCGAGTTCGCCGGGCTGAACGTCACGATCCCGC
>JAJDAI010000404.1 GCA_029261955.1 Deltaproteobacteria bacterium
CCTTCAAGGCCTTCGTGGAGGCGGAGTCCTTCCCCGGTCCCTCGCTGATCATCGCCTACAGCCACTGCATCGCGCACGGCTACGACATGGCGGACGGCCTGGACCAGCAGAAGAAGGCCGTCTCGACCGGCTACTGGCCGCTGTGGCGCTACGACCCGCGCAACCGGGAGCGCGGCGAGCCCCTGCTCAAGCTGGACTCGCGCGAGCCCCGCATGAAGCTCCAGGAGTTCGCCTACAACGAGGCCCGCTTCGGCATGCTCCTCAAGGCGGACCCCGAGCGTGCCCGCATGCTCATGAAGGACGCGCAGGCACACGTGAAGCGTCGCTACACCCACCTCGCCGAGCTGGCGGCCCTGCCGTCGGTTCCTGATTCGGAGGAGTCATGAACCTGGATTCACGCTGGCTGGGCTTGTCCCTGCCCAACCCGATCGTGGCCGGCGCCTCGCCGCTGTCTGCGAGCGTCGACCGCTGCCGCCGGCTCGAGGACGAAGGCATCGCAGCCCTGGTGATGCACTCGCTCTTCATGGAGCAGATCGCCCGGGAGGAAGCCGCGCTCGCGGCCCTGGACGCCCACCGCCACGCGCACCCCGAGGCCAGCAGCTACCTGGCCGAGCCCATCGACTTCGCCCTGGGCCCGGACGAGTACCTGGAGCAGGTGCGCAAGCTGAAGACGGCGCTGAGCGTGCCCGTGATCGGCTCGCTCAACGGCACGGCGACGGGCCAGTGGACGCACCACGCGAAGCTGATCGAGGACGCGGGGGCCGACGGCCTCGAGCTGAACATGTACTACCTGCCCCTGGGCGGAGAGCCGCCGGCCGAGGTCGAGCAGCGCCACCTGGAGGTGCTGGAGGCGGTGCGCTCCGAGCTGTCCATCCCCGTGGCCGTGAAGCTCAACTTCTTCTTCACCTCGCCCGTCTACATGGCCAAGCGCCTGGCGAGCACGGGTGCTTCGGGGCTGGTCTTCTTCAACCGGCTCTTCCACCCCCACCTCGACGTCACCGAGCTGGAGGTGCGCCCCGATCTGGAGCTGCGCCGCCGCTCCTCGCTGTCGCTGCGCCTGCTCTGGGTCGCCGCGGCCTTCGGGAACGTGGACGCCGACCTCGCCGTCTCCGGCGGCGTCGTGGACTCCGAGGACGTGCTGCGCTGCCTCATGGCGGGCGCCAACTGCGTGCAGATGACCTCCGCGCTGCTGTCGAAGGGCCCCGGCCACGTGCGGGACACCCTCTTCCAGCTGCGGCAGTGGATGGAGGAGAACGAGTACGAGTCGGTCGAGCAGATGCGGGGCAGCCTCAGCGTCGCCCGCTCGCCGGATCCCGAGGCCTACGAGCGCGCCAACTACATGCGCACGCTCAACACCTGGGAGCCCGGCGGGGCCTGGTACACGGGCTGACGGCTAGGGCTCAAAATTGAGCCTTTGATGTCTCCCTGGTCGGCTTGAGTCTCAAAATAGAGCTCTTGTTGTCGAGAACACGATCGGGGGCGGACTCGGCGCATCAAGGGCTCAAAATTGAGCTATAGGATGTGAATTTCCGTCCCTGGGGCTCGAGAATGACCTATCGTGTGCTCATGGAAGGCACGGACACCGCCGTTCTCGCCGAGCTCGGGCAGCGCCTGGCCAGGCTGCGGCTCGACCGCAACACCACCCAGGCGGCCCTCGCGGACGAAGCGGGGGTCTCCCTGGCGACGCTCAAGCGCCTGGAGGCGGGCCACTCGGTCCAGCTGACCAGCTGGCTGCGGGTCCTGCGCGCGCTGGATCTGCAGGGCGGCCTGGACGCCCTGATCCCCGACCCCGCCCGCAGCCCCATGCAGCAGCTTCGGCAGGTGGAGGGTCGCCGCAAGCGCGCGTCGTCCCGGCCCGCCGCGTCGCCCGAAGGCTGGTCCTGGGGAGACGAGCGGTGAGCCTGGCCGAGGTGCGGATGTGGGGCACGCGGGTGGGCGCCGTGTCCTGGGACGCCGCGCGCAGCCTCGGCGCCTTCGAGTACGACCCGGCCTTCCTGCCCAGCGCGGTGCAGATCGCGCCCTTCCAGATGCCCCTTCGCCCCGGTCCCTTCGAGTTCGCAGACCTGAGCCGCCGCAGCTTCTTCGGCTTGCCGGGCCTGCTCGCCGACTGCCTGCCGGACCGCTTCGGCAACGCGCTCATCGACGCCTGGCTCGCCCGGCGGGGCCGCTCGGCCGCGGGCTTCGATCCCGTCCAGCGGCTCTGCTACGTCGGCTCCCGGGGCATGGGGGCGCTGGAGTTCGCGCCGGCCGCCTCGGAGCTGCCCAGCGAGGCCGAGCGGCTCGACGTGGCCGAGCTCGTGGATCTGGCCAGCGCGGTGCTCGACCAGCGGCAGGGCATGGAGCACCGCCTGAGCCCCGAGGGCCTGGCGACGATCCTGCGGGTGGGGACCTCCGCCGGCGGCGCGCGGGCCAAGGCCGTCGTCGCCTGGAACCCGGACACCGACGAGCTGCGCTCGGGCCAGGTGGACGTGGCGCCGGGCTTCTCGCACTGGCTGCTGAAGTTCGACGGGGTCTCGGGCAGCGGCGATCACGGGCTCGCCGATCCGCAGGGCTACGGCCGAATCGAGTACGCCTACCACGCCATGGCGGGGGCCGCGGGCATCGAGATGTCGGCCTGTCGCCTCTTCGAAGAGGGCGGCCGCGCGCACTTCATGACCCGCCGCTTCGACCGCGACTCCGGGCGCCTGCACCTGCAGTCCCTGGCCGCGCTGCTGCACCTGGACTTCAACCTGCCGGGCGCGAACAGCTACGAGCAGGCGCTGCTCTGCATCCGGGACCTGGGCCTGCCGCACCGCGCGATGGAGGCGCAGATCCGCCGCTGCCTCTTCAACGTCGTGGCCCGGAACCAGGACGATCACGTCAAGAACATCGCCTTCCTCATGGATCGGCGCGGTCGGTGGCGGCTCGCGCCGGCCTTTGACGTGACCTGGTCCTACAACCCCGCCGGGGCCTGGACGAGCCAGCACCAGATGAGCATCGGCGGCAAGCGCGACGGCTTCACGCGGGCCGATCTCGAGGAGCTGGGCCGCACCGCGTCGCTCAAGCGGGGGAGGGTGGCGGCCATCCTCGACGAGGTGCTCCAGGCCGTTCGCCGCTGGCCGGACTTCGCGGCCGCCGCGGGGGTGGAGGCAGAGCGCATCGAGGCCATCGCGGGCACGCACCGCATGCAGTGGTGATCCCGATCGGGCGGTCCGCTGTGCTACACGCCCCGCCGTGTCCGATCCCGACCCCACCGCCGCCCTCGAGGCTGCCGCCGATCTGCTGGAGGCCATC
>JAJDAI010000405.1 GCA_029261955.1 Deltaproteobacteria bacterium
GTAGTGGATCTCGCCGACGTCGTCGGGCCAGACGTGGTTGGGGGCGATGTCGCGCAGCGGCTGCGTGCTGTTCCGGTAGAAGCCACGAGCCGTCGCCGGGTCGCCGGTGATGGTGGCGGCCATGTAGTCACCCAGGCCCTCGCCGAGCGCGCCGTCTATGGAGCCCGCGCCCTGGACGATCGAGTACATGTGGAAGCCGTGCCCGTACTCGTGGAAGACCACGTCGCGGACGCGCGCGCTGTTGTTGCACTGGTCGCTCTGGCGCACGAAGTTGATCTCGCCGTCGAACCACGCGTTGCAGGCCGTGTCGTCCTTGTTGACGTGCACCTGCGCGCGGTCCGCAGCCCAGGGGAAGCCGGGGTTGATGGCGATGGCGCGGTCCCGAACCATGTGGGCGGAGACGTGCGCGTCGAGCTGCGCCCGCACCCGGCGGGCGGAGGTGTCGTCGAGCTCCGGGGACGGGGCGGCGACCAGCTCCGTGGTGTCCGAGCCGAGCACGCCCTCCCAGGTGGCCAGGCCCGGTCCGTGGTCGCGGACCCGGAACCAGCGGCTGCCGGGGCCCCAGGTGACGGGGGTCTCCGTGCTGCCGTCGAACTCGAAGGCGCCGTTGGCGTCGACCTCGCTGAGCAGCGCGTCGGAGTCCAGCTGGGCGTTGACCATCGGGGCCTCGACCAGGCCCTGCTGCGGGTAGCGGTCGTCGACTTCGGCCTTCACGGCGGCGGCGAAGAAGCGGACCTGCTCCTCCCAGGCGAGCAGCTCCCCGGTCTGGGCGTCGACCAGCACGATGCGGTGCGCCGGCAGGTGCAGGGCGCGCGCCTCGACCTTCCAGGCCAGGTGGTAGGTGGCGTCGACCTCGCTGAGCAGGGGCGCGATGACGAGCTCGGCCGCGGGGACCTCGGCGTCCTCCCAGGCCCAGCGCAGCCCCGCGAGGGCCGCCTTGACCGCGTCGTCGCGGCTGAGCTCGGGGCTGACCGTCTTCACCTGCGCGGAGATGCCGGGCATCGACTCGAACTGGCCGACCACGAAGCGGCCGGCCTTGAAGGACAGGGAGATGCGCGCGTCGTGCACGGGCACGCCGCGGAAGTCCTGCGCGTAGGTGACGGTCGTGATGCCGTCGGCCCGCGCCACGACGAGGGGCCGCAGGTCGGTGACGTCCACGCCCAGCAGATCCCGCTCCGAAGCCAGGATCGCGAAGCCGTACTCCACCAGGGCGGCGTCGTCCGCGAGCACCTCGGGGGCCACGTCCCAGCCTTCACCCCAGAAGCGAGCGGGCTGCTGCGTCGCCTCGTCCCAGAGCGCGGTCCAGGCCCCGTGGCGGGCCTCGAAGTCCTGCCAGGCCGCGCTGCGGTTCAGGCGCTGCTGCGTCGCCGGGTGAGCGACCGACTCGGCGCGGGTGCCGGGGGCCCAGCGGTGGGTCCCGTGGGCGTCCACAGCGTGGGCGGCCGGTGCGATCCCGAGTGCGAGCAGAGCGAGGAGCGAGGTGAGACGGGACATGGTTGGGAACCTCCGAGGCAGCAGACTGGCAGATCGGACTGGGAGCAGAGACGGATCGTGAAGGGGCTTTGCAAGGCTTTGCCTGGGGCTGACCGGACCGTCTGTTTCCTGACCTTCTCGACAATTGGTTGACAAATCAATCAATCCGTTGCTTAGGCGATTGCATTGCATGTCTTTCTAATCGAATGAGGTGCCTCCGACCCGGTCGCGGATTCCCCCGCGATCGCCCCGCCGGCGTTCACCTTCATGGAGGACATCGCGATAGGAGAGACATGGCGGCGGACGGGGCGAGTGGGCCCGCCGAGGGGGAAAGCGCAGCTCGAGCCTTCGCGATCCAGGTCGCCGCGCACGTGGCGGTCGTCGTCGCGATCGGCCTGGGCATCGCTGGCCTCCTCGCGGGAATCAAGGTGGCGCTGCCGCTGTCGATCCTCTTTCTGGGGGGCGCCGTACTCGGCGTGACCCTCGTCCTGCGCGGCCACGCGACCCTCGGCAACAGCGTCTTCGTGGGCGGCTGGCTGAGCACCGCCTTCCTCGCGACCCTGCTCTTCGGCGGCGCGTCGGGCCCCGCCTTCGTCAGCTTCTTCCCGGCCACCGTCTGCGCCGCCGGACTTCTGGGCCGCGCCGGTGCCTTGACCGCGACCGCCGTTGGCGTCCTGGCAGCCGCGCTCTCAGCCGCCGGCCAGGCGGGCCTGGTGCCCATCGGGCACGTCGACGTGCCCGGCTGGCTGGCCGCAAGCAGCGTCATCGCCAACGTCGCGCTGGGCGGCACGACGCTCGCGCTCTCCGACAGCTTCCTGGCCTCGCTGACGGACCAGCTGCTGCTGAAGCAGGAGCACCTGGACCCCGAGACCGGCCTGCTCGATCACCGCGGCCTGCTGCTGGCGCTGCAGAACCTGGATGGCGGACACGGCGCGCTCGTGGCCATCCACATCCAGGGGATCCGGCGGGCCCGTCGGGGCCTCGGCGGGCCTGCGGCGAGCGAGGCCGCCCACGCGGTCGTGATCCGCCTGCGGGGCCTGGTCGCCCTCGAGGACACGATCGCGCGCACCGGCCTGTCGACCTTCGCCGTGCTGCACCGGGACCGCGGCACCGGCTTCGGCCCCCGCGAGCTCGCCCACCGCATCCAGAAGATCCTCGCCGAGCCCGTGTCGGTGGCCGGGCAGGAGCTGATGCTCGACGCGGCCGTGGGCGTGGCCGAAGGGGGCCTCGCCGACGCCACCTCGCTGCTCAGCGACGCCGAGATCGCGGCCCGCAGCTCCGGCGACGCGACCGAGCCACGCCGCTTCCAGACCGAGATGCGCGACGGGGCCCGGCAGGAGCTGGAGCTCGACGCCCGGCTGCGCCGCGCCTTGCGCGGCGACCAGTTCGAAGCCTGGTTCCAGCCGATCGTGGACCTGCGGAGCGGGAAGATCCGCAGCGTCGAGGCCCTGATGCGCTGGCGCGCTGAGGACGGCTCCCTCGTCTCCCCCGCCGAGTTCGTGCCCCGCCTGGAGGCCACGGGCCAGATCGTCACCGCCGACCGCATGATCCTGGAGCAGGCCTGCGCCGCCTTCGCGACCTGGCGGAAGCAGGGGCGCGTGGACAGCGAGTTCACGCTCTCGGTGAACCTGTCCCCCGAACAGCTCGTGCGCGAGGACACCCCCGCGATGGTCCGCGCCACCCTCGATCGCCACGGCCTGCCCTTCGAGCGCGTGCGGCTCGAGCTGACGGAGCGCACGCTGCTGGCCGACTCCGGGCGCGTGCTCGAGAACATCCGCGCGCTCCGGGATCTGGGCCTCTCGATCATCATCGACGACTTCGGGGTGGGCTACTCCTCCCTCAGCTACCTCGGGCGGGTGCCGGTCGACGGCTTGAAGCTGGACCGCGCCTTCGTCATCGCGCTGGAGCGGCCCGAGGGGCGACGCCTGGCCTCGTCGATCCTCGGCATGGCCGAGAGCCTGGGCTTGAGCATCGTCGCGGAGGGCATCGAGACCGAGCTCCAGGCCGAGACCCTGCGGGCCCTGGGCTACGACGTCGCGCAAGGCTTCCTGTGGTCGCGGGCCCTTCCCCCGAACGAGCTGATGGCCAACCTCCTTCAGGTCCAGGCCGGCCCGAATCGACCGAGGGCCGTGGCTGACAGCAACCAGCCCCGCGTGCACGTCCTGGCCGAGCTGCGGACCCGCTGCGCCCGCGTGATGTCCCGCTCCGATGGGCTGCTGCACTACGCCTACGACCCCGGCGCCGTCGTCACCCGGCAGGACGCCGAAGACATCGTCAACGCGCTGAGCTCGCTGTCCGACGTGCCGCGGCCGACCCTCGTCGAGATGCAGCGGGTGCGTCGCCTGGATGCCGGGTGCCGGACCTACTACACGGAGACTCAGCAGAACAGGGCGGTCAAGACGCAGGTGGCGCTGGTGGTGAGCACCCCGGTGTCACGGACGATCGCAGGCTTCTTCGTCGGGCTGGACTCGCCGGAGTTCCGCGTGGCGGTGTTCGACTCGCTCAGGGAGGCGGAAGAGTGGCTTCGAAGCTTTGGAAAGGCGACCCGCGGATCGAACGCATCCTCAGCCTGATCGCGCACATGGCGGCAGGCGAG
>JAJDAI010000406.1 GCA_029261955.1 Deltaproteobacteria bacterium
CCCTGGGCCTCGCGGTCGCGGACCCGCCCGTCATCCTGCCCGGCGTGCTGCTGACCGTGGATCCCGCGGATCCCTTCAACCCGGCGACCTCCTTGCTGGCGCAGGCGCTCGGGGCGGGCATCGACGTGAACTCGGACCACCTCTTCCCCGTGCCGCAGATGACCGTCGCGGTGCCGGGCCTCGTCATCGAGTCCCTGGATCCCCTGGAGCTGGCGCCCATCGAGCTGGCTGAGGGCGTGGCGGGCGACTACCAGATCCTGGTGATGAACCCGACCGGGCAACTGTGGACGGTGCCCAACGAGCTCGGGTACTTCGAGGAGGCAACGCAGGCCGGGGTGTTCCGGGTCGAGGCGCCCTGAGAGCCCAGCTCGCCGCAGCACGTCGTTGCCATCGCCGTGAGCCTGCACTATTTGGTGGGCCATGCAGCTGCCTCGCACCATCGCCGGCTACGAGTTCGTCCAGCTCCTGGGCGTGGGCGGCTTTGGTGCCGTCTACCGGGCCGTGCTGCGCGGCGCGCTGGGCTTCGAGCAGGAGGTGGCGATCAAGGTGCTGGACGCCGACCGCGCCCGCCTGAGCCCCGGCCTCGTCCGCTCCCTGGCGCTGGAAGCGAAGATCCTCAGCCGGGTGCAGCACCCGAACGTGGTGCAAGCGCGCCACTTCCTCCAGATCTCCGACGACGCCTTGGGCGACACCTGGATCCTGGTGATGGAGCTGGTGCGCGGCCAGACGCTGCGGCGGCTGCTGACGACCCAGTCCAAGGCGGCGACGCCCCTGCCCATCAACGCGCCCCTGCAGGTGATGTCGGAGATCGCGGACGGCCTGCACTTCGCCCACCGGCTGACCGACGAGAGCGGCGCGGCGGTCGGGCTCGTGCACCGCGATCTCAAGCCCGAGAACGTGATGATCAGCAACGAGGGTCGCGTGAAGATCCTCGACTTCGGCATCGCCTACGCGAAGCGGAGGGCCGGCGCGACGGGCTCGAGCAACATGGTCATCGGCACGCCGCACTACATGAGCCCGGAGCAGCTCGAGGGAGAGCGCGTGGACCGGCGCTCGGACCTGTACGCGCTGGGCACGATGGGCTTCGAGATGTTCGCGGGTGAGTCCTTCGTGCCCCCCCGGACGCGGGCCGTGGAGGCCGTGAAGGCTGCGCGCGAGACCCGCTTCGAGCAGCGGGAGCAGCGGCTCCGCGAGGCCCTGCAGCAGCGCTACGCCCACCAGATGGAGGACTCGCTCCAGGACGAGATCGTCGACCTGCTGCGCGACCTGCTGCAGCGGGACCGCACCCGCAGGCCATCGCTGGCGGAGAACGTGTTCGATCGGATCGAGGCGATGAGCGCCCACCGACCGAGCGTCGGGCGGACCTACGTCCGGGTCTCGGTGGAGGCGCTGAACAAGATCGATCGCCAGAACCCCGAGGCGGAGGCGGACCCCGGCCTCGCCGTGCCCCCGACCCAGCCCCTGCCGCGAGGCGCCCCGCCGGCGCGTGTGGACCCCGCAGAGCAGCCGACGCTGGGCCCGGAGGGCACCGAGCCGCCGTCCGCGCTGATCGAGGACCTGCCGCCGAGCATCCAGGCCACGGACCGCTGGAAGCAGGCTGCTCTGGTGCTGGCCGGCTTGCTGCTCCTGGCCCTGCTGGGGCTCGTGGTCCAGTAGCGCGGAGCTCCCGCTTCGCCCCGTGTTCTAGAGGCCTGACCAGGCCAGACGACCGAGTTCCGTGAGAGCGGGGGCGGGGATGGCCAGGAGCGAGAGGACGCGTGTCGAGACACGCGACGAGGAGTCGACGCCGCCATCGCCGTTCCCGGTCCGCGAGGTCGTGGAGACCGAGGAGCGCTTCCTGCTCCAGCAGTCCTTGGAGGAGCACCTGCTCTTTGGGCTCACGGACCTCGACCTGGGGCAGCGGCTGCTCGCGCGGGTGAAGTTCACGACGGGGGACGGGCTGTCGGACGTGCGGCTCGTGGCCAACGCGGTCGAGTACCTGCCGCAGGGCGAGAACGAGCTCGGCGTGCACAAGGTCATCAGCCGCATCAAGGGCGAAGAGGAGCTGTGGAACAAGGTCGTGGACGAGCTGTTCCACCTCGACCGGATCGTCGAGCGGGACAAGCAGCTGCGGCCGCTCAGCCGCTACGTGAAGGACGTGTTCGGCCTGAAGTTCGTGGTGAGCAGCGTGAGCGAGGTGCCTGCGGTGCACGCGCGGCTGCTGGCGAAGTCCTGGATGCGCGCGGAGCTCGAGGAGGCCGGAGTCACGCCCCAGGAGGGGACCTACCGGCTCGAGCTCGTGGAGACGAAGGACTACCTGACGCTCCAGGGCCGAAAGGGCAGCGACTGGATGGCGATCAAGAGCGTCGTGCGCTGGTGGGGCAAGCCCTTCGAGCTGCAGATCCAGCCGCTGAGGAACCACTACCGCGAGCGCGAGCGCGTCACCCGCGAGAGCCACGATCAGCACAAGGCGCGGCGCGAGCAACTGCGCGACGAGGTGGCCGCGCGCATCCCGCTGTTCGGCTTCTACCGGGACCTGCTGCGCTGGGCCTTCGGCGGGCAGCAGGGCCAGCCGCCGCAGCATCCAGGGGTGGAGCTGCGGGTCGGCTGACCGCGCTGGTTCCCTACATCTCTGCGGGCACCGAAGCCGAGTCGTCGTCGTCCGCGGAGTCGTCGTCGTCCGTTGCGGCGCTGTCGTCGTCGTCCGCGGAGTCGTCGTCGTCCGTTGCGGCGCTGTCGTCGTCGTCCGTTGCGGCGCTGTCGTCGTCGTCGCCGGCGGAGTCGTCGTCGTCACCGGAGACGCAGCCGCCGTCGACCAGCAGCGTGTAGGCGGCGCCGCCCGTGGCGGGGCCCCAGGTGTCGACCACGATGGTCACGGCGTCGCCGGCGGTCCCGTCGATGGTGACGGTCTCGAGCGGGGGCGCGCCGCCCTGGCCCTGGCCCTCGACGCTGACGCCGAGGCAGCCCGCGCTGATGTCGCAGGTGTCGAGCACGAAGAGCTCGAGGTCGGTCTGCG
>JAJDAI010000407.1 GCA_029261955.1 Deltaproteobacteria bacterium
TCGATCAGCCCCTGCTCGAGCAGCGACTTCAGCTTCTTCAGCCGCGTCCCCACGTCGTCAGCAGACACCGTCGGCGCCTCGGCCTCAGCCGCCGCGGCAGCCTCAGCAGCGGCCAGTTCCGCCGCCTCACACTGGCTGAAGTCCAACCTCGTGGCCGCGAACCGCAGCTTCCCATCGGGCGCTGCTAGCTCGGCCACGACGGCGTGCGAGAGGCCCTCCAGGTACGAGACCACGCCGATCAGGCTGGCGTGGCCCCGGCAGTCGCTCGCCGCGGTCTTCGAAGCGAGCGCCCGGATGGTCGTGACGGTCGCCGCGATGGACGAGTCCACCACCGCCGCGATGCGCTCCTCGACCACGGCCGGCGGGAGCTTCTTCTGGAAGCTCTGGCAAGTCGAGAAGTCCACGTCGACCCGCGGGATCTGGCCGCCGCGAGCGCTGAGGGCCTGGCCCGCAGCCTGGAACGACTTCTGGAACGCGGTCATCGCCACGCATCCCGGGTAGTCCCGTTCATCGACCGCCGCGAGGGTCGCGAAGGACATGCTCATGCCCGCGATGCTCAGCGTCGTCGCAGCGATCGGCAGTGCGTCCTCGGACTTCGTGGAGTCTCCCGCGAGGCTGGAACCCAGCGGCAGGAGCGTGAGCAGGCAAACGAGTCTCAAAAAGGTCATGGATCCCCCCAGGTTGAACGCCCTCCGCGGTCTCGGAGGTCCGCCGAGAGCCTACTCGCGGCGCGTGCTCCCCCACCACCTCGGGCCGGAGTCCGTCCGGACGCCCCCAAGCTCCCTGTTCGCCCCACCCCGCCCCAACTACACTTCGCCGTCCGGGGGGGCGCGACTCCCCCGAGCCCCGCCCCCACCCGAGACCCCATGCCCCTGCCGAACTCAACGCTCGACGCCATCCTGACCCTGCAGTTCGTGGTCGCGTGGGCCGGTGAGGCCGACACCGACCCCCCGCGTCTGGGCTGGTGGCGCACGTCGATGCTCGACCCCGACGGCGGCGAAGACCTCTTTCGGCGCCTCGCCCCGAAGACCTGGCGCTGGTCCGTTCTCCAGGCTGTCCGCGAAGCCGCCGCCCGCACCGACGCCGAGGCCCGCAGCCGCGCCTCGGACCCCGACCGCCTGATCTCGCTCTTCCGCTTCGGCTTCAAGATCGACGAACAGCTCCAGGAGCGCCTGACCGAACTCAAGGCGCTGCACCCCGACCCCACGGCCGCCCTTCCAGCCCTGACCGCCCTCCAGCGCGCCTGGGACCCGGCCACCCTCACCGACCTCCTCGCAGACCCCACAGCCCACCACACGGCCACCCCCACCGGCCGCCTCCTCAAGGGCGCCGCCCCATCCCCCGAGCTGGCCGCGAAGAAGCTCGCTGCCGCCCTCGTCCCGCTCTCCGATCGCTACCCCGCGCCGCACTACCTCCGCGATGCCTGAACCCCGCCCTGCCGAGGTCACGGACATCCACACGCGCCTGCTCAAGTGCGCCCTCATCGTCGAGGAGTCCCGCGCCTACTGGCAGCGCATCGACCCGGCCGCCACCGACAGCCCGGCCGACCAGGCCTTCCAGGAATACTGGTTCGGCGCCAAGTCGCTCGCCCGGGTCAAGGTCCTGCTCACCAACCTCCGGGCCCGCTTCGACGCCTTCCCCCCCGCGCTGGCGGTCCTGCGCGACTGGTCCGCCATGGACCCCGAGGCCCGCACCGCGATCTGCCACTGGCACCTGCAGCTCGCCGACCCGCTCTACCGCGCCTTCACCGGCGACTACCTGCCCGAGCGCCGCGCCACTGCCCGCCCCGAGGTCCGGCAGGACCAGGTCGTGGCCTGGGTCAGCCACCAAGGCCCCGGCCGCTGGACGATGTCCACCCGCATCCAGTTCGCCAGCAAGCTCCTCTCCTGCGCGTACACCGCCGGCCTCGTCACCGGCCGCCGCGACCCCCGTGAGCTGGGCTTTCCGCGCATCCCCGACGCCGCGCTCTCCTACCTGCTCCACCTCCTGCGTGAGGTCGACTTCGAGGGCAGCCTCACCGACAACCCCTACCTCCGCTCTGTTGGCCTGGAAGGCGGCCTGCTCGAGGATCGCCTCCGCGCCCTGCCCGAGCTGCGCTTCCGCCGCCTGGCCGGCCTCGTGGAGTTCGGCTGGTCCTTCCCGGACCTGGCGACCTGGTCCGAGGCCCGCGCGTGAGTCAGCCCAACCTCTTCGCCCGCACCGACGTCCAGCGCGCGTTCGCCGCCCTGCGTGAGGACCTGATCCACGAAGACGGCCCGCGCATCAGCACGATGCGCAACTACCGCTTCGCGATCGTCCCCTACCAGCCCGCCGACGAGTTCCGCGTCCGCCGGGAGGTCAGCGCCCTGAGCACCGACCTGCGCGCCAACGGCTGGGTCGTGCTGTCCATCTCGCTCCAGCGGCTGCTGCTGGACCGGATCCGCTCCATGGGCGACGACATCGTCCAGCGCATCATCGAGCGCGAGCGGAGCCTGGAGGCCCGCAACCCCGAGCGTGGCCTCGGCTACCTGGCCGACAAGCTCGCCCCCCACATCGAGGGCCCGGACGGCATCGCGGCCGACGTCTCGCGCGTCATCTGCGAGCACGCCGACGCCCACCCCGACTCCGCCGACCGCACCCTGGCGCTCATCGGTCGGGCCGGCGCGCTCTACCCCTTCTTTCGCTCCTCGGCGCTGCTCAAGCACCTGGACGGCCGCACCCGCAACGTGCCCGTCGTGCTGCTCTACCCGGGCGAGCGCCGGGCCGAGGCCGGCTTGTCCTTCATGGGCGAGCTGAACCCCGACCGCGACTACCGCCCCCGCATCTACCCCTAGGCCGCCTTCATGCAGATCCGCGAGCTCTTCGCCTCCGACGTCACCCGGGACATCCCGCCGGTCGTCTACCTGTACGAGCAGTCGCCCGAGAAGCTGGCCGACGAGGTCGGCGAGTACATCGTGACCGGCGGCTGGCCCCCGGATCACCCGCACCACCGCCGCGTGCCCAACGGCATCCACGAGCAGTTCGTGCGCCTGCTGACCAACATGCGCCGCGAGCTCGACGGCCGCGACGACGGCTCCATGCCCGGCGCCTGCTCCCTGCCCGCGTCCTGGATCTCGGGCTTCTACGGCTCGGGCAAGTCCAGCTTCGCCAAGCTCCTGGGCCTGGCCCTGGCCGATCTCCAGCTCCCCGACGGACGCCCCCTGCACGAGGCCCTGCTCGCGCGCGACACCTCGCCCCGGGCGCCGGAGTTCCGCGCCGCCTGGCAGGCGATCCAGCAGGCCCTGAAGCAGCCCGTGCCGGTGGTCTTCGACATCGGCGCCGTGGCCCGCGACAACGAGCAGATCCACTCCGCCATCGTGCGCCGCGTCCAGCTCGCGCTGGGCTACTGCAGCACCCAGGCGCTGGTCGCCGAGTTCGAGCTCAAGCTGGAGCTGGACGGGCAGTGGGATCGCTTCCTCGCCGCTGCGCAGACCGAGCTGGGCCGCTCCTGGCTCGACATCAAGGACAACCAGATGGCCGAGGAGGACTTCTCCCAGGTCATGGCGGCCCTGTTCCCCGACAAGTACCTCGACCCCATGAGCTGGTTCGAGAGCCGCGCCGGCACCTCGACCCTGCAGCTCTCGCCCGACGAGGCCATCCAGTCCGTCGCCGACATGATGCGGCTGCGCGCCCCCGGCCGGGACCTGCTGATCGTCGTGGACGAGGTGTCCCAGTACATCCACCAGGACGGCGAGCGCATGCTCCGCCTGCAGTCCTGCGTCGAGGCCCTGGGCGCGCGCATGAAGGGCCACGCCTGGCTGTTCTGCACCGGCCAGGAGCGCCTCGACGCCCAGAACTCCCCCA
>JAJDAI010000408.1 GCA_029261955.1 Deltaproteobacteria bacterium
GAAGGTTGGGGGTTCTAATCCCTCCTGCCCTGCCTGCGACTCCGTGGGATGGGCGCCCGGGAGACCGGGCGCCCGAACCTCACTGAGGACTGAACGAGAGAAGGGAGGCGAGAGATGAGTGACCGACGAGTACTCGGATTCACGTGGCTTCTCCTGGCGCTTTGCCTGGGGGTGGTCCTCGCTGACCTCACGAGCTGGGGCTTCGCGAGCCTCGGCATCGCGAACCGCGAGTTTGCGGGCGGGTCCTTCGGCCTGTCGACGGTGGTTGCGCTGGCCTTGACTGTCGCCGTGGCGATGGTCAGTTGGCGTGTCCCGACTGTGTACGACTTCTGCATCGAGACGGTGGCCGAGACCCGCAAGGTCGTCTGGCCCACCAAGAAGGAGACCCGCGACCACACGGTGGTCGTGGTCGTCGTCTCCATCTTGATCGCCTTGATGTTGTGGGGATTCGATCAGGTGTGGAAGCGCCTGTTCGGCTACATCCTGAACATGGGCGCCTAGGAATCACTCCATGGAGAACACAATGAGTGAAGACTCAATGAGTGACGACTTCGCCTGGTACGTCGTGCACACCTACTCGGGCTATGAGAACAAGGCCCGCCTCGCCCTCGAGGAGCGCATCCGCTCCATGGGCAAGGAGGACGATTTCGCCGAGATCCTGGTCCCCGAGGAGCAGGTGGTCGAGCGGACGAAGACCGGCAAGACCCGCCAGGCGAGCAAGCGTTTCTACCCGGGCTACATCCTGGTGAACATGCGCCTGGACAACGAGACCTGGCACGTCGTCAAGAACACCCCGAAGGTCACCGGCTTCGTCGGCGGCAACACGCGGAACCCGCCGAAGGTCCCGCAGCGTGAGGTGGAGCGGATCCTCGGCCTGATGGAAGAGGGGTCGGCCGAGGTCAAGCCGAAGATGGAGTTCGAGAAGGGCGAGCCGGTGCGCGTCACCGAGGGGCCTTTCGCCAACTTCAACGGCGTGGTCGACGAGGTCCGCCCCGAGAAGGGCAAGGTCCGGGTGATGGTCAGCATCTTCGGGCGTGCGACGCCGGTGGAGCTGGACTTCCTGCAGGTGCAAAAGACCTAGTGGGTCTTCGGACCGACACCGAGAACAAAGAAGAGATCGAGCGGACCGCGGCCTGATGGCACGCCCCGCCGGCGCCCGGAAGGGCGCATGGAGATGGAACGATGGCTAAGAAGGTAACGGGGCAGATCAAGCTGCAGATTCCGGCGGGCCGGGCGAACCCCTCGCCTCCCGTGGGTCCTGCGCTCGGCCAGCACGGCGTGAACATCATGCAGTTTTGCAAGGCGTTCAATGCTGCAACGAGCAACATCGAGCAGGGCCTGGTGACCCCCGTGGTCATCAACGTCTACGCCGACCGCTCGTTCGACTTCACGACGAAGAGCGCGCCTGCGGCCGTCCTTCTGCTGAAGAAGGCCGGACTCAAGAGCGGCTCGGGTGAGCCCAACAAGGTCAAGGTCGGCAAGGTCACCGAGGCGCAGGTCCGCGAGATCGCGGAGATGAAGCTGGTCGACTTGAACACCACGGACATCGAGCAGGCCGCGCAGTCCATCAAGGGCACCGCGCGGTCCATGGGCATCACGGTCATCCCCTAGACGACCCTGATTCGGGGCCGTCGGCGTGGTGCCGGCAGTCCACCCCCACTCCAACGTGGGAGGGCCGTCCTCGAGGCGGCTCGCACGGACCACGGGAGGATTGAACATGCCGAAGCACGGCAAGAATTTCCGCAACGGCGTCGAGAGGCTCGAACACGAGCGTCTGTACACGCTGGACGAGGCGCTGCCGCTCCTCAAGAAGCTCCACTACGTCAAGTACGACGAGTCCGTGGACGTCGCTGTCCGCCTGGGCGTCGACCCCCGCCACTCGGACCAGATGGTCCGCGGCGCGGTGGCCCTGCCTCACGGCATCGGCAAGTCGGTTCGCGTCCTCGTGTTCGCCAAGGGCGACAAGGTGGCGGAGGCCCGCGAGGCCGGCGCTGACTTCGTGGGCGGCGCCGACCTCGTCGAGAAGATCCAGGGCGGCTGGCTCGACTTCGACAAGGTCTGCGCGACGCCGGACATGATGGGCCAGGTCGGCCGCATCGGCCGGGTCCTCGGACCGCGTGGCCTCATGCCGAACCCCAAGACCGGCACGGTCACCTTCGACATCGGCAAGACGGTCACGGCCCTCAAGGCCGGCAAGATCGACTTCCGCGTCGAGAAGGCGGGCATCGTGCACGCCGCCGTCGGCCGGATGTCCTTCGACAACGACAAGATCGCTGAAAACCTGAAGGCCCTGATGGAGGTGCTGGTTCGCATGAAGCCTGCCTCCGCCAAGGGCACCTACGTTCGGAGCCTCTCCATCTCGGGGACGATGACTCCGGGCATCCGCCTCGACGCTTCCGCGCTTCTGCGCGAACTGCGCTGAACGGGAGGACGACACCATGGAACGCTCTCAAAAGGCCCAGTTCATCCAGGAGTTCAGTGACAAGCTCTCGCGCGCCAAGCTCGCGATTGTCACCGACTACAAGGGTGTCGACGTCAACACGCTGGTCGAGTTCCGCAAGGGCCTGACCAAGACCTCCGGGACCGACTTCCGCGTGGTCAAGAACACGCTCGCGCTGCGCGCCCTCGAAGGCACGGAGTTCGCGGGGCTCAGCGAGCACCTGGTCGGCACCAACGCCGTGCTGCTCGGCTACGAAGACGTGGTCGAGTCGGCCAAGGCCATCGCCGAGTTCGCGAAGGCGAACAAGGACTTCATCGCCCTCAAGGGCGGCTCGATGGAGGGGAAGCCCCTCACCGCCGAGCAGATCAAGGCCCTGGCTGAGCTGCCGACCAAGGAGGTCATGCAGGCCATGCTCCTCGGCGTGCTCAACGCTCCGGCGCGCAACTTCGTCAGCCTGCTGGCGAACGTCAACCGCCAGATCGTCAACGTGCTGTCCGCCTACAAGGACAAGCTCGAAGAGCAGGGCTGAATCACGAATCCTGCGTTGGGGACTGGATCGCCGCTCCTGGCGAACCAGGCTTACGCCCTTTCGCAAATGAGAGGCGGTCGCAAGGCCGCCGCACGCAAAGACCATAGCCGGTCATAGGGAACCTTAATCATGGCTATCGAGCGCGCTGACATCATCGATTACATCAAGAACCTCACGGTCCTGGAGCTCTCCGAGCTCGTCAAGGAGCTCGAGGACGTCCTCGGCGTCTCCGCCGCGGCCCCCACGGCCATGGTGGCCGCCGCCGCTGGTGGCGGAGCTGCCGCCGAAGAGGTTCAGACCGAGTTCGCCGTGGAGCTCACGGCCCCCGGCGACAAGAAGATCCAGGCCATCAAGATCGTCCGCGAGGTCACGGGCCTCGGTCTCAAGGAGGCCAAGTCCAAGGTCGAAGAGGCCCCCGTGGTGATCAAGGAGGGTCTCCCCAAGGAGGAGGCCGAGGCCATCAAGGAGAAGTTCGAAGCCGTCGGCGCCAGCATCACCATCAAGTGATGTGGCGCGGGTCTTCGGACCCGCTAGGCCCGAGATCGACGGGGCCCCGGTTCAGGCCTGGGCCCCGTCAACGGCCTCCCCTCGGGGAGGCTCGAGAATCTGAGGCAGCCCCTGAGTCTGATGACTCGGCGGTGCCTCATTTCGCGCGTCCGGAACCCCGCTGGGGGACGGCGTGCAGCCCAAGGCAACCGGGAGACCGGGAGCCAGGCCGGTGGGGGGGAGCCCCTGTCGGACACCACACGCGGGCCTGTCCCGCTGGGAGACTCCATGGCTACGTCGCTGCTTGCGAACAACGCTCGATTCCGTCGGTCCTTTGCGAAGGTCGAGAAGGTGATCGACGTCCACAACCTCATCGAGATCCAGAAGAAGTCCTACGGCGACTTCCTCCAGGCGGACGTCGATGTCAGCAAGCGTGAGAACCGCGGCCTGCAGGCTGTGTTCAACTCGGTGTTTCCCATCGAGGACTTCAACCAGACGGCGAGCCTGCAGTTCGTCTCCTTCACCTTCGAGAAGCCGAAGTACGAGGTCGACGAGTGCCGGCAGCGCGGCATGACCTACGCGGCTCCCCTCAAGGTCACTGTCCGTCTCGTGGTGTGGGACATTGACGAGGAGACCGAGTCGCAGAACATCCGCGACATCAAGGAGCAGGAGGTCTACTTCGGCGAGCTGCCGATCATGACCGAGAACGGCACGTTCATCATCAACGGCACCGAGCGCGTCGTGGTGAGCCAGCTGCACCGCTCCCCGGGCGTCTTCTTCGACAGCCAGCACAAGACGACCTACAGCGGCAAGGTCATCTTCTCGGCGCGCATCATCCCGAACCGCGGCTCCTGGATCGACTTCGAGTTCGACACCAAGGACCTGCTCTACGTGCGCATCGACCGCCGCCGCAAGCTGCCGGCGACCGTGCTGCTGCGGGCCCTGGGCTACGGCACTGAGGAGATCCTCAACTACTTCTACAACACCGAGACCCTGCGCTTCGTCGGGGACGGCTTCGCCAAGGACTTCAACGCCGAGCTGCTGCTCGGTCAGAAGGCCCTCCAGGACATCGAGCACGACGGCACCGTCCTGGTGAAGGAAGGCAAGAAGGTCACGCGCGCTGCCATCAAGAAGATGCAGAAGGCGGGCGTCACCTCCGTGCCCGTGCTCGCCGACGAGATCGTCGCCGAGGACACCCCGGCCGGCCCCAAGGTCGCCGCGCACGACATCGTCGACATGAACACCGGCGAGATCATCGTCGAGACCAACGAGGTCATCACCGAGGAGGCCCTCGAGCAGATCCGCGAGCGCGGCATCAACGAGTTCGACGTCCTGTTCATCGACAACGTGAACGTCGGCAGCTTCCTGCGGGACACGCTGCTCATCGACAAGATCGCGACCACCGAGGACGCGATCATCGAGATCTACCGGCGGCTGCGCCCCGGTGACCCGCCGACCTACGAGACGGCCCTCGCTTTCTTCGAGAACCTCTTCTTCAACGAAGAGCGCTACGACCTGAGCAAGGTCGGCCGCCTCAAGATGAACCACAAGCTGCAGCTCGAGGTTCCGCTCGAGCAGACGACGCTGACGCGCGACGACATCATGCGGACCGTCCGCTACCTGATCGACCTGCGCGATGGCAACGGCGAGGTCGACGACATCGACCACCTCGGCAACCGGCGCGTGCGCCCGGTCGGCGAGCTGCTCGAGAACCAGTTCCGCGTCGGCCTGGTGCGCATGGAGCGCGCCATCAAAGAGAAGATGTCGGTACATCAGGACATCGACTCGG
>JAJDAI010000409.1 GCA_029261955.1 Deltaproteobacteria bacterium
GTCCCAGGTCGTCATGCAGGCTTCGAGTTCGTCGAGCCGGGCCTGCACGTCCTGCTGCAGCCCTCCACGAAGGGCCCCGGCAGGCACGCCGGCCAGCGTCACCGACCAGCCGGTGCCCATCGTCGGCCCGCCCAGGCTCTGGGCTGCGGGCTCCGCCGCGACGGGTCCGCAGGCGGCGAGGGCGATCCACAGGAAGCGGGCGGGCGTCACGCTCTCATCCTCCGAAGTCATCGCAGGAGACCCGCGCGCGGCTCACGCCGAGCTGGTCCAGCATCGCGCGGGTCGCGGCGATCATCAACGGCGGCCCGCACAGGTAGTAGTCGCACTCGGAGGGCGCCGGGTGCTCGGCGAGGTGACGCCGCCGCACGACGTCGTGGATGAAGCCCGTGTCCCCCTCCCAGGCGTCCGAGGCGTCGGGCTCCGAGAGCGCCACGTGCCACGAGAAGCGCGGGTGCTCGCGGGCGAGCCGCTCGAACTCCTCCGCGTAGCAGAGCTCACGCCGGTTGCGGGCGCCGTACCAGAACGAGATGGCGCACCCAGTGTGCTCGCCGTGCAACTGGTCGAGCACGATCGAGCGCAGCGGCGCCATGCCCGCGCCGCCTCCGATGAGCACCATCTCTCGCGCGTGGTCGGCGGAGTGGAAGCCGCTGGCGTAGGGTCCGGCGATTTCCACTTCGTCGCCCTTCCGCAGCGAGAAGATATAGGACGACACGATGCCCGGAGGCACGTCGGGGCTGGCGCCGGGTGGGGGCGTCGCGATGCGCACGATCAGCACGAGGCTGTCGCGTTGCGCGGGAGCGGACGCGATCGAATAAGCGCGCGACTCGGGCCGAGCGGAAGCGACCGACAGCTGTCGCAAGCCGAGTCGGTCCCACTCGTCGAGGTATTCCGGCTCGATCTCGAAGTCGGCGAAGTTCGTCGTGCGCGCAGGCGCCGTGAGCTGCACGTAGGCCCCGGGGCGGAAGTCGAGCGTACGGCCCGTCGGCAGCTCGAGCACGAGCTCCTTCATCAGGGTCGTCACGCTGCGGTTGGAGCGCACGCTGCACGTGAGTAGCTGCGCGTGAATGAGCTCGGTCGGCAGGTCCAGCTCCAGGTCCCCGCGCACGCGCACCTGACAGGCGAGGCGCAGCCCCTGCGCGATCCGGCTCGCGCCGAGCAGGGTGCGCTCCATCGGCAGGACGGGGCCGGCGCCGACCGTCACCCGCACGCCGCACTGACCGCAGGTTCCGCGACCACCGCACGGTGACGGCAGGTGGACGTCATTCGCGTGCAAGGCCGCCAGGAGTCGCTCGCCGGTCCGGGTGAGCAGCACGTCGCCGGTGTTGAGCCGGATCCGCGCCTCGCGCACCGGGAGCAGGAGCCGCCGCGCCCCGAGGATCAGGAGCGCCAGCAGCATCACGCCGAGGGTGAAGACCAGGGCTCCGAGCAGGATCTCCGCGAGGTGAGGCGTCATCGTGCTCCGCCGAACTCGAGGCCGGCGAAGGCCATGAAGCCCATCGAGATGAGTCCCACGACGAGGAAGCTGAGGCCCAGTCCGCGCAGCCCGGCGGGTGGATCGGCGAAGCGCAGGCGCTCGCGGATGCCGGCCAGCAGCACGATCGCGAGCAGCCAGCCGAAGCCCGAGCTGAATCCGAACACGACGCTCTGCGTGAAGTCGTACTCGCGCTGGACCATGAACAGCGATCCACCGAGCACCGCGCAGTTGACGGTGAGCAGCGGCAGGTAGATCCCGAGCGCGGTGAAGAGCGCGGGGAAGAAGCGCTCGAGCACCATCTCGAGCAGCTGCACCATCGCCGCGATCACGCCGATGTAGGTGATCAGCCCGAGGAAGGAGAGGTCGACGTCGGGCAGGCCGGCCCACGCGAGCGCGCCCTGGCGCAGCAGGTGCTCGTGGATCAGGTGGTTGACCGGGACCGTGATCGTCTGCACGACGAGCACCGCGAGGCCGAAGCCCACGGCGGTCCCCATGCGCCGCGAGACCGCCAGGAACATGCACATACCGAGGAAGAAGGCCAGCGCCAGGTTCTGCACGAAGGCGGCCTGGACGAACAGCTCGAGAGTGCTCATGGCTCGCTGTCCTCGGTCTCGGCCTGCTCCGGGCGTGCGCTGCGCAGGGCCCAGATCAGCAAGCCGATCAGGAAGAAGGCGCTCGGCGCGAGGCCCATCAAGCGCATCGGCTCGTACCACCCGCCCTCCGACAGCAGCGGCAGGATCTGGACGCCCGCCAGGCTCCCGGTCCCGAAGAGTTCGCGGACGGCGCCGACGGCGATCAGCACGAGGCTGTAGCCCAGCCCGTTCCCGAGCCCGTCGAGCGCGCTCGCGAAGGGCGGGTGGTGCATGGCGAAGGACTCGGCGCGCCCGAGCACGATGCAGTTGCTGACGATCAGGCCGACGAACACGGAGAGCGCCTTGCTCTGCTCGTAGGCGAAGGTCTGCAGCAGCTGATCGACGACGATCACGAGCGAGGCGATGATCGTGATCTGCACGATGAGCCGCACGCTGTGCGCGACGAGGCCTCGGATCACGCTGATGAACGTGTTCGAGCCGACGAGCACCGCGGTCACGGCC
>JAJDAI010000410.1 GCA_029261955.1 Deltaproteobacteria bacterium
GCACGTGGTCGAAGAGCTGGACCTCGGCCTCGGCGTCCATGGCCGAGGTGGGCTCGTCGAGCACCAGCACGTCGGCGTCGGTGCGCATGAAGGCGCGTGCGAGCGCGATCTTCTGCCACTGGCCGACGCTCAGCTCCTGGCCGTCCTTGAACCAGCGGCCCAGCTGCGTCTCGTAGCCCGCGGGCATCTTGTCGATGAAGGGCTGCGCGAGGCCCTTGGTGGCGGCCTCCTGCCAGCGGTCCTTGTCGTCGAAGGCCTCGACGTCGCCGGCCCCGATGTTCTCGCCCACGAGCATCTGGTAGCGCACGAAGTCCTGGAAGATCACGCCGATGCGCCGCCGCAGGGCCTCGCCGTTCCACTCCCGCAGGTCGAGGCCGTCCAGCAGCACGCGCCCGCCGCTGGGTTCGTAGAGCCGGGTGAGCAGCTTGATGAGGGTGGTCTTGCCCGAGCCGTTCTCGCCCACCAGCGCGAGCTTCTCGCCCGGTCGCACGTGCAGGGTCACGTCCCTCAGCGCGGGCTCGGTGGCGCCGGGGTAGCTGAAGGAGACCGACTCGAAGCGGATCCCGTCCCCTGGCTTCGGGCCCTCCGAGGCGCCGCCGGACTCCTCGGGCACCTCGAGCTCGAGGAACTCGTAGAGGTTGGACAGGTAGAGGTTGTCCTCGTACATGCCGCCCACGGCGGTCAGCACCTGGCTGAAGGCGTTCTGGCCCTGCCGGAAGACCGCGAGGTACATGATCATGTCGCCCAGCGTGATCTCGCCGCGCACCGCGGTCAGCGCGATCCAGCCGTAGGCCCCGTAGAAGGCCGCGGTGCTGAGCAGCCCGAGCAGGAAGCCCCAGGTGTTGCGCCGGATGGTGAGGCTGCGGTCTTCCCCGAAGAGCGAGTCGAAGATCGCCTGGTAGCGTTCCAGCAGCAGGGGCCCGAGCCCCAGCAGCTTGACCTCCTTGGCGTAGTCCTCCCGGGCGAGCACCGCCTCCAGGTACATCTGCTTGCGGGTCTCGGGCGTGCGCCAGCGGAACAGGCGGAAGGCCTCACCCGCGAAGCGCGTCTCCGCGATGAAGGACGGGATGGCCGCCAGCGCCAGCACCCCGACCGCCCAGCCCGAGAAGCCCAGCAGGATGGCGCCGTAGGTGGCCAGCGAGATGAGGTTCTGGACCAGGCCGAAGGTGCCGCGCACCAGGCTGAGCGGGCGGCTCGACGCCTCGCGCCGCGCCCGCGTCATCTGGTCGTAGACCTCGGAGTCCTCGAAGTGCGTCAGGTCGAGCGACAGCGCCTTGCGCAGGATCATCACGTTGACGCGGTTGCCCAGCAGCGCACGCAGCAGGCTCTGGCAGGCGCTGGTGATCTGCCGGGTGCCCAGGACCAGCGCCACGATGCCCGCCTCCAGGCCGACCCACTTCAGCGCGTTCTGCAGGTCCGCCTGGGCGCCGCTGGCCTGCGCCGCGACCACGCCGTCGACGATGAGCTTGCCGACCCAGGCCACCGCCGCGGGCAGCAGGCCGCCGATGAGCGTCGTGAGGAAGAAGACGACCGTGAGGGCCTTGCTCGTGGTCCAGACGAGCTCCACCGCCCGCCCCGAGTAGCGGAAGACGCCGAGCCACGGCGTGAGGCCGCGGGCTTCGGAGGGCGGGGGGGTGTGTCCATGAGCCATGGCGGCCAGTGTGGCGAGGCTGCGTCCGAATGCAAACTGGCCCATCGGCCAGTTTCGCCCCCCTCCTGGGTGGGGCGGCCGCGCGGTCGGGTAGGCCCATCGACTCTGGTACGGTCGCGGCGTGTCGCTGCGCGTGCTCATGCTGGGGCCCGAGCTCGACGCGCCGGGCGGAATCGCCAGCCTGGCGCGGCGGCTGCTCGCGCGCGCCGAGGGCGTGGACCTGCGCTACCTGGCGACGGTGGGGCAGGGGAGTCGGGCCCAGAAGGCGGCCTTCGGGGCGCGCGCCCTGGCGGAGCTCGCCTCGCTGCTGCGCTCCTTCCGGCCCCAGCTGGTGCACATCCACGTCGGGGACGACGCCTCCCTCGTCCGCAAGGCCGCCTTCGCGGCGGCCGTGAAGGCTGCGCGCCTGCCGCTGGTGGTGCACGGTCACTTCGCCCGCCCGGACAGCCTGCTGAGCGGATGGCGCCGGCCGCTGGCGGAGGCGCTGTTGGGGCAGGCGGACGCCGTGGTCCTCCTGGGACAGGCCCAGGCCGAGCTGCTCGCTCCGCTCCTGGCGAGGCCGCCCCACGTCCTCCTCAACGGCGTGCCCACCGAGCGCTTCGTGCCCCTGGGGCCGGCGCTGCACCGCGAGCCCGTCGTGCTCTTCCTGGGGGGCGGCGAGCCGCGCAAGGGAGGGAGCGACCTCGTCGACGCCATGCCCGCCGTGCGTGCGGCAGGCCCGGTCCGCTTCCGCCTCGCGGGGCCGGGGGCCGACTCGCTGGTGCCGCCCTCGGACGACGTGACGATCCTCGGCGGCCTGGACGAGCAGACCCTGCTCGCCGAGCTCCAGGACGCCGACGTCTTCTGCCTGCCCAGCCACGCCGAGGGCCTGCCCCTCGTCCTGCTCGAGGCCATGGCCTGCGGCCTGCCCTGCGTGGCCAGCGCCGTGGACGGGGTGCCCGACGCCATCGAAGACGAGGTGAGCGGCCTGCTCGTGCCGGCGAAGGACCCGAAGGCGCTCGGGCACGCCCTGGCCCGCCTCGTCACCGAACCCGCCACCCGGGCCCGGTTGGGCTCAGCGGCCCGGCGTCGTGTGCAGGCCGACTTCGACGAAGGCCGGCTCTGGGATCAGCTGCTTCAGCTCTGGCGGGAGACGAGCTCGCGCGCGAGCAGCCGCAAGAAGGCCGCGTCGTCCACGAGGTAGCGCTTCGCCAGGCGGCGGGGCTCCTGGGCCAGGCGGAAGGCCCACTCCAGGCCCATGCGACCCAGCCAGGGGGGAGCGCGCCGGGCGCGTCCAGCCGCGATGTCGAAGGCACCGCCCACGCCGAGCACGAAGCGCACCTCGCCGAGCCGACGTCGGTTGCGGGCCACGAACTCCTCCTTCTTGGGGGAGCTGATCCCCACAAAAAGCAGCCGCGCGCCGGAGCTCGCGACCTCCTCTGCGATGGCGGCCTCGTCCTCCAGCGCGAACCAGCCGTCGCGCTGCCCCGCGATGCGCAGGCCCGGCGTGCCCCGAACGAGCCTCGCCGCCGCTTCATCGACCACCGCGCGCTCTGCCCCCAGCAGGTAGATCGGCCAGCCCTCGCGGGCGCAGCGCGGCAGCAGCGCCTCGAACAGGTCGATGGCCGGGAGGCGCTCGGGCAGGCCCCGCCCCAGCAGGCGCGACGCCCAGACCAGGGGCATGCCGTCCGCGGTGATCAGGTCGCAGGCGTTCACGGTGGCCGCGAAGGCCGGGTCGCCGTCCATCTTGACGAGCTGATCGACGTTGACCCCGCAGCCCTGGCGCAGGCGGTCGCCGTCGACCCAGCGGGCCACGAGGTCCACGGCCTCGGCGAGGCGAAGCGCGTCGAAGGGGCAGCCGAAGAGCTGGACCCGGTCCGGGCTCATGCGCTGCGGTCGCCGGAGCCCTCGCCCGGATCGACCGTCGGGGGCCGGAACCGGGGGTCGGTGGACAGGCGGTCCCAGCGGCTGCGGAACCAGCCCAGCGTCTGCTCGAGGCCGCGATCGAGGTCCCAGGTGGGCTCGTAGCCCAGGCGCTCCCGCGCGCGGGTGATGTCGGCGAGCAGGCGGGTCTTCGTATCCCAGCGGCGCCGGGGCAGGTGGTGCAGGCCCGCCTCGTTGCCCACGGCCGTGTTGATGGAGCGCGCGAGGTCGGCGATGCGCACCTCGCGGCCCGAGGCCAGGTTGAACTCGTCCCCCTCGATGCCCTCGACCGACGCGCAGAGCAGCAGCCCGGCGACGATGTCCTGCACGAAGGTGAAGTCGCGCGTCTCGTCCCCGCTGCCGGTGATGGGCAGCGGCTGGCCGTGCAGGGCGCGCCAGATGAAGTTGGGGATGACGTTGCGGTAGCGGCCCGGCGGGTCCCAGGGCCCGTAGCTGTTGAAGAGCCGGGCCTTGACGACCGGCAGGTCCGCCTGCTCGTGGAAGCAGTTGGCGTAGAGCTCGCCGAGCATCTTGGTGACCTGGTAGGGCGTGCTCAGGCGCGTGCTGATCAGCTCCTCGCGCAGCGGCCGCTCCGGCCGGTCGCCGTAGATGGAGCAGCCCGAGGATGCGTAGACGACGCGATCCACGCCCGCGTCGCCGCTCGCGCGCAGCACGCGCAGGGTGCCGAGGCCGTTGACCCGCAGGTCCTCCTCGGGGTTCTCCATGGAGTTCTGGTTGGCGAAGAAGGCGGCCAGGTGGAACACGAGGTCCGGGCGCTCGGCGAAGGCGAGGCCCAGGGCCGTGGGGTCGGTGATGTCGCCGTGGATGAAGTGCAGGCGCGCGTGCTCGGGCATGTTCCAGCGGGTGGACGCCGAGAGATCGTCGAGGATCACCACCCGCGCGTGCATCGCGAGCAGCGAGCGCACGAGGTTGGAGCCGATGGCTCCCGCGCCTCCGGTGACCAGCACCGTCTTGCCTGAGTAGAATCCGCTCATCGCGCCACCCAACCGCTCCCCTGCATCAGATAGTCACGGACGCCGAAGGATGCCCGACTTTGTGGTGCTTGGCGCGGCGAAGGCGGGCACGACGTCGCTCGCGGCGCTGCTCGCGGCGCACCCCCAGGTCTTCCTGCCGGAGCTGAGCGAGCCGGGCTGGTTGGGTTGGGACGAGGGAGCCCCCCGGCGTTGGCCTTCGGACGTGCCGGCCGACGTGCCCGTGCGCAGCCGCGAGGCCTACCTCGAGCTCTTCGCCCCGGCGCCTGCGGACAGCCTCTGCGGGGACGTCAGCCCGCTCTACCTCGAGTCGGCGGTCGCGCCCCGGCGCATCGCGGAGGAGCTGCCCGAAGCCCTGCTCATCGCGACCCTGCGCGACCCCGCGGAGCGCGCCTGGTCCAGCTACTGGATGCACCGGCAGGCCGGCCTCGAGTCCCGCGCGCCCGAGCAGGCCTTTGGACCCGAGGAGCACCGCGTGCAGGTGGGCTACTACGCCCGGAACCTGGAGCCCTTCGGGGAGGGCGTGCTGCTGCTGGTCTTCGAGCGGTGGACGGCGGACCGGGCGGCGCTGGAGCCGCTGGTCCAGCGCCTGGGCATCGACCCCGCGGGCTTTCCGTCCGACATCCCCCGGACGAACCGCGGCGGCGTGCCCACCAGCGCGGTGGCGGCGACGCTGCTGGCGTCTCCCACTGCCCGCTCCCTCGCCCGCCGGCTGCCCCGGCCCCTGGCGGCGGCGGGCCGGGCTCTGAAGGCGCGCTCCCTCGAGCCGACGCCGCCCCTGCCACCGGCGATCCGGGCCCGGCTCGATGCGCTCTACCGGGACGACGTGCACGCCCTCGCCGAGCGGCTCGGCGGGGTGCCTGGGGGCTGGCTGCGCTCCCTCGGTGGGGGCGCGTGAACGGCCGGCTGCCCGACGCCGAGGGGGGGCTGCGTGGTAGTTTTCCTGCCCCTGGAGGTGGGTCCATGCCGCGGTCGGCGCTCTTCATTCTGCTGCTCTTGCTCCAGCCGGCCTGCCTGGCCTTCACGGCCGACGACGACGACGCCGTGGCGGACGACGACGCGACCCCGGACGACGACGACGTCACCCCGGACGACGACGACGTCACCCCGGACGACGACGACGTCACCCCGGACGACGACGACGCGACCCCGGACGACGACGACGCCACCGCGGACGACGACGACTCCGTGGCGGACGACGACGACGCCACCCCGGACGACGACGACGCCACCCCGGACGACGACGACGCCACCCCCAGCGACGACGACGACGCGACCCCGAGCGACGACGACGACGCGACCCCGAGCGACGACGACGACGCCACCCCCAGCGACGACGACGACGCCACCGCGCCCATCGATCTCGACGGCGACGGCTACCCCGCCGACACCGACTGCAACGACACCTGGGCCGCCACCTACCCCGGCGCGCCCGAGCTCTGCGACGGCTTCGACAACGACTGCAGCGGCTCGGTCCCCTCCGACGAGCGGGACCTGGACGCCGACGGCTGGATGCCCTGCGAAGGCGACTGCAACGACCTCTCGCCGGCCGCCTACCCGACGGCCCCCGAGGGCTGCAACGGCGCCGACAACGACTGCGACGGCTCGCCCGGCCCCACCGAAGCGGACGACGACGCCGACGGCTGGATGATCTGCGAGGGCGACTGCGACGACACCAAGGGCGAGGTCTACCCGAACGCCCCGGAGGTCT
>JAJDAI010000042.1 GCA_029261955.1 Deltaproteobacteria bacterium
TGCTCACGCCGCCGGTGGACGGCCCGAGGATGGCGTAGGCGCCCAGGAAGTCGAGCAGCGTGGGCTCCGCGCCCGTCAGCTCCATGTAGAGGTCGGCCAGGCCCGTGTCCCCGAAGGTCGGCAGCGCGAAGGCCATGCCGCCCAGGAGCGAGCCGGCGACGGTGTCGATGATCGTGGTGAGGAAGCCCGGGAAGTTGTTCTCGAAGGCCTCGTTCAGATCCGGCGCGATCTCGTTGTAGGTGACGCGCGGGTTGAGGTTGTCCGTGTCGAGGATGATCTCGAGGCCCAGGGCATCCGTCTCGTCGATGAAGATGTTGACGCCCACCGCGATGTCGATGGCCACCGACGCGAGCCGCGAGTAGCGGCCCTGGATGATCGGGTAGAACTCGACGTTCAGGCCGGTGATGTTGATGTCGAGGTCGTTGGGCCCGTCCAGGTCCAGGACCGGCGGCATCTCGGGCACGGTGCGGATCAGCAGGGGGGACTCGCCCTCGCCGAGCAGCTCCGCGATCCGCTCGGACGAGTCCACGCCGAGCAGCAGGCCCAGGTAGGTCGTGGTCAGCTGGATGCTGCCGAGGTCCGAGGCCACGAAGCAGAGCACGCCGCCGCGCCAGGCCGCGTAGAGCCCCTGGTTCACCAGGTCGTCGGAGAGCAGCGCGCCCAGGTGGTAGCCGACCCCCGTCTCGGGCGTCACGTCCGACATCGCGGGCAGGTCGCTGGCCGTGAACAGCGAGCCGGTGTCCTCGAACTGCTTGATGCAGTCGGCGGGCTCGGCGTCCAGCGCGCCGCCGAGGGCGAGGCGCAGGCCGTGCTCGTTGTGCTCCACCACGGTGGGGTGCAGGTCGTAGGTCAGCTGCGTGTCCAGCAGGTCGATGCTGTCGCTCTGCCAGAGGTTGAGGAGCGCCTCCTCGATCGTCACCTCGAGGGGCGCGATCTGGTCGGCGATCTGCGCGTCGATCTCCCCGACGAGCTGGTCCACGACCAGGTCGAAGGCGTTGAAGCCCAGGTTGTCGTTGAGGAACTCGTTGATTTCGCCGATCGCGCAGCCGGTCAGGTGGATGCGCCCGTCCAGCGCGGAGCTGATGTTGTGCGAGATGGCCGCGATGACGACGTCGATGAAGGGCGTGCCGTCCTCCATCGCGGAGAGCAGCAGGGTCACGGGGAGGCGGATCTCGATGTCGGTCGCGTCGGTGTGCAGCAGGCAGACGTAGTCCAGGCACCCATCGAAGATCATGTTCGCGGGGTTGTCCGCGCTGTTCAGCTGAACCTCGATGTCCGCGACGATCTCGAGCGCGTCGGGCGTGCCGTCCATCCACATGCCGTTGAGGGCGGTGTGGATGACGAGGTTCTCCAGCCAGAAGTTCTCGGTGCAGAAGAAGAGGTCCACCAGCTCCGCCGACGGGATGGTGCCGATGACCATCTCTTCGGGGAGGATGTTCCCCACGAAGCCGAGCGCCTCGGTGCCGCCCTCCTCGGTGATGTCGAGCGACAAGCCGTGCTCGATCGGGCTGCCGGGCGCCAGGTAGTCCTGCGCGGAGGCGGGGAGCGAGAGGAGCAGGGCGAGCCCAACGAGGCACGAGGACAATCGGGGCATCAAGCGCCTCCTGGGGGGTGCGGGCCTTCACCCGGACTGCGAGCGCGACCGGGTGTGCCGCAGCGCCGAACGATAGGGGAAGGCCCTGTTGCCAGCAAGGGAACTCCAGGGCCCGCAGCGCCCCGGACAGCGCCCAGCTGCCGGTCTCCCGCTTGCCTGGACGAGCCGGGACTGCTAACTCCTGCTAGGGCCGGTAGGCGGCCCCGCGGACGAGGCCACACGGCCCGGCCGAGGCGGGGGGCCAGGCTGCCCGCGGACCAGCGCCCCAGAGGACGTCGATGAAGGTTTGCCCGATCTGCGGGTCCACGTACGAAGCGACGGTGGACTTCTGCTTCAAAGACGGTGCTCCGCTCGACCTGGCCGAGGCCGGGGAGGCGGTGGCTCCCGATCTGCCTGCTCAGTCCGATCTCTCGATGGACGACCTCGAGCCGCCGGACGCGATCTCGCTGAGCAACATCCCCGCCGTCACCGACGACGAGGACGCGATCGCGACGCAGACGCTGCCCACGGATCTCGTGGATGCCGAGGAGCTGGACCGCTCCCGCGACGACATCACCCCGGTGGCCGCCCCGGATCCGACCGAGGACAGCTTCCGCGATCCCTTTGGGGGACACGAGGCGGAGCTGTTCCGCCAGAAGCTCGCGGAGCGCGGCGGCGGCGCGGAGCCCGACGACTCGAAGGCGGCTGAGGGCGGCGACGCCAAGGCCGAGCCGAAGATCGAGCCCGCCGAGGGCACGACGAAGGCCCCGCCCGCGAAGCTCGAGCCCAAGGGCAAGGACAAGTCGGCGGCCAAGGCCAAGGCGGCGGCCAAGGCCAAGGCGGCCGCCAAGGACAAGCCGACGCCCAAGGCCAAGGCGGCCCCCAAGCCGAAGCCCAAGGTCGCGCCCGCGCCCATGCGCTCGGCCCGGCTGGAGCCCGAGGAGCAGGAGTCCTCCAACAAGGGGATCATCGGCTTCGTGCTGGTGGCTGCGGTCCTGCTGATGGGGATCATCGGCTGGCTGCTGATCAGCCCCTCCTCGGATCAGACCGCGGACAAGGGGCCCCCGAGCCCCGAGGAAGCGCGGGTCGTGCAGCGCGAGCCCGCCACCCCGGCACCGACACCCGAGCCCGAGCCCGAGACCCCCGCCGTGGCGGAGGAGGAGACTCCGGCCGATGAGCCGGCCGTCGCCGAGATCGAGCCCGAGGCGACGCCCGCGCCCGAGCCGGTGGCCGCCGCGCCCACCGCGGCCGAGCGCCGCGCCGAGGAGCGCCGCAAGACCGAGGAGCGCCGCAAGGCCGAGGAGCGCCGCAAGGCCGCTGCTGCCTCGCGGGAGCCTGCGCGCCCCGAGCCGACCCCCAAGGCCGAGTCGCCCTTCAACCCCGGTGAGGCCCGCAAGGACCCGGTCGTCGTGCGCCCCAAGGCCACGCCCGAGCCGGTCGCCGCGACCACCAGCCCTTGGGGCGGGACCGCGCCGGTGGCTGCGGCCACCCAGGGTGACGTCAGCATCAGCACGAACCCCGCGGGGGCGAAGGTCACCGTCGCGGGCAAGGGCCGCGGCAACACGCCGGTGACCCTCAACCTCGCCCCTGGCAACCACGAGGTGCGGGTCGAGTTGGCGGACCACTTCCCCCAGACGCGCTACGTCACCGTCGCGGCCGGCAAGGCTGCGACGCTCGCCTTCGACCTGGAGTCGAGCAAGCCGAAGGAGCAGCCGAAGGCGGCGTCCGGCACGCTGAACGTCATCACGGCGACCCCCGCGGTGCTGTGGGTCGATGGGGCGTCCAAGGGCACGACGCCGCTGACGGTCACCCTCGGCGAGGGACCGCACGCCTTCAAGCTCCAGATCGAGGGCAAGCCGCCCTACGAGGAGAGCTTCAACGTCCAGTTCAACGCGGACGGCAAGGCGACCAAGTTCTTCAACATGCCGCAGTAGCGGGGCGGTCCCGCGGCCGCCCGGTCGCCTGGAGACCTGACCAGGTCAGGACCCGGTCGTTCCGCGGACCCGGAACGGCGATGGCGGCGTCGACTCCTCGTCGCGTGTCTCGACACGCGTCCTCGTCGCTCCTGGCCATCCCCGCCCCCGCTCTCACGGAGCTCGGTCGCCTGACCTGGTCAGGCCTCTAGAAGCTGCCGAAGACGAAGACCCCGGCGCCCGCGTTCCCGCGGGCATCAACCAGGGGGGCGACCGAGGGCTGCCACCGCAGCGCGGCGGGCTTCGCCTGCCCGGTGGGGGCGGAGGCGTGCAAGCGCTTCCAGCCG
>JAJDAI010000411.1 GCA_029261955.1 Deltaproteobacteria bacterium
GCCGTTGCCGATGGTCGCGTCGGGCGTGGTCATCAGCAGCACGCCGCCGGGCAGCAGGTACTGCCCGCCGTAGTTGGGGTCGACCACGAGGGCGTAGGCGCCGGCCGGCAGGATGGTGTCGCCGCCGCCCCAGGCGAGCAGGGTGTCGGTGGAGTCGCCGTCGGTGATGACGAGGCCGTTGAGGTTCACCGCCTCGGAGCCGCTGTTCCACAGCTCCACGAACTCGCCCGTCTGCTCGTTCAGGGCGTTGGCGAGCACCTCGGTCATGACGAGCACGCTGGGATCGTTGGGCGCGATGACGCCGGCCGCGCAGTTGAGGGCGCCGGGGCTGGAGGCCGAGGGGCAGGGGGAGGGGACCCAGTTGGAGACGACGTTGCCGGACAGCACGTCCACGCGCTCGACCGAGGTGCCGTCGCCGGCGTCGAAGGGCAGGGTCCACTCGTCGATGACGACGTAGCCGTTGGACTCGAGCAGCTGGATGGGGTCGTTGGTGCTCAGGCCGTTGCCCAGGCGCGCGTTGCCGCTGGTGACCACCACGGCGTTGGCGGGGAAGCTGTACTGCCCGGCGAAGTCGGGGTCGACCACCACGGCGTAGCCGCCGGCGGTCACGACGGTGGGGCCGCCCAGGTAGGCCTGGAGGATGTCGGTGCTGTCCCCGTCTCCGAGGACCAGGCCGGCGAGGTCGACAGGCAGGGATCCGATGTTCGCGATCTCGACGAACTCACCCGAGGTCTCGTTCGTGGGGTTCGCCATGACCTCGTTGATGACCAGGGTGAAGTCCGAGAGCGACCACTCGTCGGCGCCGATGTCCCAGCCCGCGCCCGAGGGCCGCGGCAGCCCGTCCCAGTCGTGGTCCGGCGCTCCAGCCGGGCTGCCCTGGTCGATGAGGGGCGAGGCCTCGCCGAGGCGGAGGTTGCCGCCGGAGACGTCCACGTGCTGTGGGTCGACGCTCAGGTCGCTCGAAGCCGCCGAGCTGTCCCCGGCGTAGTTGGTGGTGTTGCCCCAGACGTTGTTGTGGTCCCAGCTCGCGGAGCAACCGGCGCACTGCAGGCCGAAGAGGTTCGAGGTGACGCTGTTGTTGCGCACGACCGAGCTGCCACCCGAGCCGAGCGAGATGGCCGCGTCGCGGTCGAGCTCCTGGCCGCCGAAGGCGTTGCCCACGAAGGTGTTGTTGATCACCGCGAGCGAGGCGCCGTCGAAGCCCCACACGCCCGAGCGCACGGACCAGGCGAAGTAGCTGTTGGAGACCGTCGCCTCGCCGCTGGCCAGCGTCACGGAGTAGGCGTTGGACTGGAAGGACACGCGGTCGACCACGGGCCAGGGCACGGCGATCGAGGGTCCGGGATCGAGGCAGACGCCCTCGTAGAAGCCGATCACGCGCGCGGCCGCGATGGACACGGAGTTGCCGGTGCCGGCGGTCACGCCGCAGGTGCCCGAGGCGGCGCCGGGGCCGCGCACGTTGAGGAAGGTGATCCCGGCCTCGCCGCCGGCGACGGTGATGTGCCCCTCGATCGTCGTCTGGTCGAGCCCGGCGCCCTGGAGGATCACGCCGCCCGGCAGCACGAGGTCCTCGGCGTAGGTGCCGGCTTCCAGCGCGACCACGTCCCCGGGGATCGCGTTCAAGAGCGCCTCGGCCACGGTCGCGTAGTCCCCGGGCACGGCGATCGTGATCGGCAACTGGAGCATCGGCAGGTCGGCCGGCAGGCGGCCGGTGGGACCTTCATCCCCGGTCGAGCAGGCGGCGAGCAGGCTGAAGCAGAGAAGGCAGAGAAGCAGTCGAATCGTGGCCATGCGGCTGCATAGCCGAAGCGCCCCAGGAACAGGAAGAGAACCCAATCCCCCGATCCGGAAATCGGCGATTCGCGCGCCCCCTACTCCCCCAACTCCCCCAGATCCAAGCGGAACAGCCCACAGCGGCTGGCGAAGTAGGCCAGCCCCCGCTCCGCATCGAGGGCGATGTCCTTGACGTGCCCGCCGACCGCCAGGGTCGCGACCTCGGACCGATCCGAGATGCGCCAGGCGCGCAGCAGCCCGTCGTAGACGCTGGCTGCGAGCACGAGATCGCGCTCGGGGTCCACGGTCACCGGCCGCGCGCCCAGGCCCGTGGGCACCCGGTCCACCACGGCCCAACCGTCCACGTCCACCACGACCACCTCGGAGCGGTAGTAGCTGGAGATGAAGGCGAGGCGCGTCCGCGGATCGAGCTCGATGTCGTAGTGCGTGCCGCCGATGAACAGGCGGCGCATGACCTCGGGGCCGTTGGGGTCGATCTCCGCGAGCGTGGGCTGGAGCCACATCGACACCGTGTAGAGCAGGTCCTGCTCGGGGTGGAAGGCCACGCCCGACACGTCGCCCATGCCCTCGTCCGTCAGGCCGAAGCCGAAGGTGTCGCTGATGGGCTCGTAGTCGCGCATCTGGGGCTCGTACTCGCAGCCCAGGCGCAGGGTGCTGTGGCGCTCGTCCCAGGCCAGCTTGCCGATCCAGCACTCCCGCGGGTTGCCGTGCCACTCCAGGCCCCGCGAGCCGTCCCCGGCCAGCGTCACGACCATGTTGTGCATGCCCCAGTCCACCTCGGTGGAGGCTGTGTAGAAGAGCACGTCCGCCGACAGCGCCGTCGCCAGGAAGGCGTCGCGCTCGGGCACGTAGATGACCTCCTCCACGAAGGCGTAGCTCTCGCCGGGATCGCCGTCCTCGGGGTGCGCGACGATGCCGGGGTCCACGTAGCCGAGCGGACCGGGCTCCGGCTGCACCTGGATGCGGCCCCAGCGCCGCTGGTTGCGCAGGGACATCACCAGCACCTCGCCGTCGCGGCCCAGGTCGAGCTGGAAGACCTCCCCGGGATCGGCCAGCTTCGTGAGCTCCGGCGCCAGCTCGGCCTCGCAGTGGAAGATGCGGGCGCCGTAGGTGTGGGCGAAGAGCAGCCCCGCGACGGCCAGCGGCACCGCCATGCGCAGGGGCCAGGTCACGGGGTCTGCGGCCGAGCTGCCGAGCTTCGCGCTGAGCACCGGCCAGCCGAGCGCGAAGACCCCCAGGCCCGCGGCCACGCCCAGGGGCACGTGCAGCCAGGGCAGGCCCGGGTCCAGCCACAGCGCCACGACCGCGGCGGTGGCCGAGCCCGCGCCCAGGCCCGCGAGCCAGCCGAGGGCGCGTTGCCGCCGGGGCCCCTGCACGAGCAGCGCCAGCCCACCCAGCGCGCAGACTCCGAGAGCCGCCCTCAGCAGGTCGCGCGTAGACACCCCCGAGGCGGTCAGGCGCTCCAACCAGACCAGGCCGCGGTAGCCGTCCGAGGACGCCTCGAAGGCGCCGACCAGGTAGAGGCCCGGAGCCGCGCCCAGCGCGAGCACGAGGAGCATGCGGCCGACCGTCACGAGCCAGCCCGGCTTCGTCGGATCCCAGGCCGCGCGGGGGAGGGAACCCACCACCGCCATCACCAGCACGCCCACCGCGATGCCCAGGCCCAGGGCCCGCTCCATGAGCATCGCGACGATCACGACGAGGACCTGCGGCGCCGTGCACAGCGCGCCCAGCAGCTGCCAGAGCCGCACGCCGAAGGGCCCCAGCAGGAGCAGGGCGCCGAGCACGATGAGGGCGCCGCGCTTCAGGGGCTCCAGGCGCTCGGGCTCCTCGAGCAGGTGGTGCGTCGGGCCGGCGAGCGCGCGAAAGGCCTGGTGCTGCACCTCGGCCGCGCCCGGGAGGGACCAGGGCAACCAGAGATCGCCGACGATCCAGGCGGCGAAGAGCGCGACGAGGCCGAGCGCGACCCTCAAGGCTGCTCCCCGCGCAGCTTCATCTTCTCGGCGTAGTCGTCGGGCAGCGGCGTGTGCTCCTCGCCGAAGTCACGGCCGTCGTGGCAGGCGTCCCGCAGGGCCGGGTCGGGGGCCTGGTTGCACAGCTCCTCCCCGCGGTCCTCGGGGCAGGGG
>JAJDAI010000412.1 GCA_029261955.1 Deltaproteobacteria bacterium
TTCATCTTCCAGAACCCCATGGGCGCCCTGAACCCCTACCTCAAGGTGGGCACCCAGCTCATGGAGGCCGTGGCGGTCGCCCGGCCGAACGCCAACGCCGCGGAGCTGCGAGAGGGCGCTCTGCACTGGCTCGCCGAGGTCCAGCTCCGCGCTTCGGACGACACGCTCAACCTCTACCCGCACGAGCTCTCGGGCGGCATGGCCCAGCGGGTGATGATCGCGCTGGCCCTCTCGGGGGAGCCGCACTTCGTCGTCGCCGACGAGCCCACCACGGGCCTCGACTCGCACATCCGCCGCGAGGTGGTGGGCCTGCTGCACCGCATCATGGCCAGCGGCGAGCTCAGCGGCATCGTGATCTCCCACGACCTGCCGATGATCGCGCGGCTCTGCGACCGCCTGACCGTCATGTTCCGCGGCAGGGTCGTCGAAGAGGGCCCCATCGACGCCCTGGGCGACCCTGATTCGCCGAACCACCCCTACACGCGGGAGCTGAAGGAGCGCGCCGAAGACCTCGCGCGCGGTCGCCACAGCCGCCGCAGCGTGGGGGACTCGCCGGACAGCACGGGGTCCATCGTCGCGGCCGGCTGCGTCTACCGCTCCCGCTGCCTCGTCTTCAAGACCGGGCTCGTGGACCGCGCGACCTGCAGCGAGCAGACCCCGGTCCTGACCCACGTCGTCGAGGGCCACCGCGTCTCCTGCCACGTCAGCGACAGCGAAGTGCTCTCCGACCTCGCGGCCGTTTCGGCCCAGTGGCGAAAGGGGGAGCTCGATGGCTGATCAGCTGCTCGGCAAGCCCCTGCTCAAGGCGCTGAACGTGACGAAGTCCTTCGGCGGCGGCCGCGGATTCCTCGGCATGGGACCCCCGAAGGAGCCCACCCCGGTCCTCCATGGCGTGGACCTGGTGATGGGAGCCGGTGAGGTCACCGGCCTGATCGGCGAGTCGGGTTCCGGCAAGACGACCTTCGGCAAGTGCCTGCTCCGCATCGTGGAGCCGGACGCCGGCACGGTGGAGCTGGAAGGCCGCGATTGGCTGGCCGTCCCCAGGAACGATCTGCAGGCGGAGCGCGCGCGGTACCAGATGATCTACCAGAACCCCTATGCGTGCCTGAACCCGGGCCTGACGGTGGGCGCGCACCTGCGCGAGACCCTGTCGGTGTTCCGCGGGATCAAGGGGGACGAGGCGGACCGCCTGGTGCTGGACGAGCTCGGCCGCTTCGGCATGCAGGACAAGGTGACGTCCTACCCCGGGGAGCTGAGCGGCGGCGAGAAGCGGCGGGTCAGCGTCGCGCGCACCCTGCTGACCCAGCCGGCGCTGGTCGTGGCCGACGAGCCCACCTCGGGCCTGGACGCCAGCGTGAAGGCCGACGTGCTCGACGCGATGCTGCACGCACGCGACGCCGACACCGCCTACCTCTTCATCAGCCACGACCTGGACGTCATCCGCTTCGTCTCCGACCGCATCCTGGTGATGTACCGGGGCCGGATCGTCGAGGTCATGGAGACCGACCGCATCAACCCGGAGCTGCCGCACCACCCCTACACGGTGATGCTGTTCGAGGCCGCGCGGGCCGACGTGCCGAGCGAAGAAGAACTCGAGGCCCGCAAGGGCGCGCAGGTCCGAGGACTGGACCTGGAAGTCGGCTGCCCCTATCGACCGCTCTGCGCCATCTGGCACGAGAGCGGTCGCGCCGAGGGGCCCTGCACCGAGGAGCTGCCCACGCTGGTGCAGATCCACGGACATCAACAGGTCGCCTGCCATGTCATGGCGGCCGAAGCCTCGTCCATCGAGGCCAACAAGACGACGAACGCTCCCGGCATTCCGGGGGATCAGAAGGAGAGCAAGTCATGAAGCGGAGCTGGATTTCCGCCCTGACCGCGGTTGCCGTGGCAGGAGCCTTCACCCTGCTCGGGCCCCCGCAGGCACTGGCGCAGGGGGCGAAGGCCCGAGCCATCGGTGTGAAGATCGACGGGCACATCGAGTACCCCCAGTTCTCCCCCGACGGGACACAGATCGCCTATGAGGTGAACTTCCCCGCCGAGAAGCGACGGGAGCTCTGGGTGGTCGGCTGGGACGGCCGCTCCAAGACCGGGGATGCCCTGAAGCTGGTCCCCGAGAACATGGCCAGCTCCAGCCGCTACGGCGCCAGCAAGCGGGTGACCCACGGCTACGCCTGGGCCAAGAAGGGCCAGTACGGCTTCGCCTACACGGTCTCCAACGCCTCGGGCGCCCAGGACATCTACATCGACAACTGGTCGGAGCTGATCGAGTCGGGCGACTCGGCCAACAAGAACCCGGCCTGGGACCCCAACGAGCCGCGCTTCGTGTTCAGCTCGGGCCGCAGCGGGAACGGCGATCTGTACCTCTGGGACAGCGGTGAGCCGCTCCAGTTGACCTTCGACGCGCAGAACGCCGAGCTGTACCCCATCTGGGATCCCGCCGGCCAGAAGGTGGCCTACGTGCGCAGCGGCAAGGGCGGCTCGCACATCTACCTGCTGGACGTGGCGGGCTTCGCGACCATGGCGCTGGTGCAGTTCGAGGGGGTCGAGTCGACCCGTCCCTCGTTCAGCCCCGACGGCACCAAGGTGGCCTTCTTCTCCAACAAGGGCCTCGACAGCCCCACGACCTTCGGCCTGTGGGTCACCGACGCCCGGCCCGGCGGCACCCCGCGCAACATCGGCGCGAAGGTGCGGCTCCCGAGCAAGGGTGCGGCCTGGTGGACGCCGGACGGCAAGGGCGTGGTCGCGGTCATGGACAACCCCGACAAGGGCGACCCGATCTGCATCTTCCCGGTCGACGGGGGCTCGCCCAACTGCCTGTCCGGCACCGGCACGCGAAACAACCGCGACCCGCAGCTCGTGCTCGTCGACGCGCAGTGGCGCATCGTCTTCACGGCCCAGCAGGCCGCGGCGGGAAGCGACAGCACCTGGCAGGAGATGTACGTCTACGACGTGCCTCGCTGACCGAAGCTGAACTCGGGCGTGCCCGCCTCCCATTGGGGCGGGCGCGGCTGGGGGGTGGGGGTTGAAGCGCACCCGGCCCCAGGGG
>JAJDAI010000413.1 GCA_029261955.1 Deltaproteobacteria bacterium
CGTGACGTCGTCGTCGTCCGCCGTGACGTCGTCGTCGTCCGCAGCCGAATCGTCGTCGTCCGCCGTGACGTCGTCGTCATCAATCGCGGAGTCGTCGTCGTCCGCAGCCGAGTCGTCGTCGTCCGCGGAGTCGTCGTCGTCCCCACCCAGCTCCCAGGTCGTCGTCGCCTCCACCGGCGCCATGCCCTTCGGCGTCAGCCCCAGCTGGTAGGTCCCGGTCAGCGCCGTGGTGTAGTCCCCGGGCGCCGTCGCGAGCACCTCGACCGACTCGTCCCCGAAGGCCCCAACCTCCAGGTCCCCGAGCTCCCAGGACACCGTGTGCGTGCCTGCGTCGTAGACCCCGCCGCCGGTCGCCGACACGAAGTCCGCCCCGTCCGGCAGCTCAGCGACGAGCACCGCGTCGAAGACCACGCCGTCGTTGTCCAGGCTCCAGCTCAGCGGGAAGCTCAGCTCGGGCACCAGGCTCGTGGCGGGCGCCGTCTGCCCCAGCGTCCACAGCGGCTCGCGCGCACCGTCGATCATCCCGCCCAGCAGCAGGCTGTTGAGCACGACCCGCGCCGCGGCCGTCTCGGTGTTCCCGCTGAGCGGCGTCGTCACCGAGTAGCTGTGTCCGCCGATGTAGCTGATCGTGCCGTTGTCGAGGTCACCATCCACCGGCCCGAAGGCCACGAGGTCCTTGAAACCCTTCACGATGTTCGCCTTCTTGAGGAAGACGTTCGTGTTCGCCAGGTACGTGGTCAAGGAGGCCAGCTGGATGGTCTGGATGGCCCCACCGACCGCGCCCCAGTCCCCGTCGAACTGCATGAGCGGGTGGTCGACACCGGAGTACTCGAGGTTCGAGCCCGCCGCGCCGCCGTTCATGATGCCGCCGCTGGTCATCAGGTTGCCCGAGGCCATCTCCTCGACGGTCTCGATGCCGACGCACTGGAACGAGCCGTGGCCCAGGTTCCAGCTCAGCCAGGAGCGCAGCTCGTCGCCAAATCCAGCGGGCGGCGTGCCGTCGAAGTGCGAGCTGACGATCGCGGCGTAGTAGGGCAGACCCGAGTCCCGGTAGAGCGCCCCCTCGGCCCCATCCACCGAATCGCCCGCCACCTCGTCCGGCCCCACGATGTCGGGGTGGGTCGGCGGGGCGCCGTTGACCGGCCAGTCCTGCCCCAGCGAGTCGAGCACGGCCGCGGCGTTGAGGATGGCGAAGCTGAGATTCTCCCCGGTGTCGTCGAGCACGGCCACCGGCGGGGCGGCGACCAGCCTGCGCTCCACGTCCGACGAGAACCCCAGCTCGGCGACGTGCACCGACACGTCCGGGTGCGCGAGCAGCCAGTCGTCCACCAGCGTCTCGACTGCGAAGTCCACGTCCTGCGCCGCGATCACGAAGGGCCCCGAGCGGTAGTCCCGCAGCAGCTGCGCGCTGCCATCCCAGAGCGTCGAGGTGGCCGAGAAGTCCGCCTCGCCCAGGAACTTGCCGTCGCGGATCGCCCAGTGCACCGGCACGTCCGCGAGCAGCAGGGCGTGCACCAGGCCGTGGACCTGCAGGCCTCCCTCGTCTTGCCACGCGAGGTCGGTGGGCAAGACCAGCGAGCCCGGATCGAAGTCCTCGGCCGAGGCGAGCGAGGGAAGCAGCAGCAGCGCGAGAAGAAGCCTCATCGGAACCAATATTCGTGGGTGTTCTCGGCGATCCAGCCGGAGCCGGGTCGGTCCAGGGTCGAGCCGCCGCAGACCGAGCCCACCGTGGCCCCGTTCATGTCGGCCAGCAGGGCGGGCTCGTACATGGCCGGGCGGGGGGTCGAGGCGGGGAAGAGCGTCCAGGACACCGCCGGCGCGAAGGGCCCGCAGTTCGTATAGAACCAGGGCACCAGGTTCCGGCCGAGGATGCAGGCCGTCGAGCTGATCCCCCGGTCCGTCGTGCTGAGGCGCGCCGGCGAGCCGAGCAACACCGCCTCGTTGGCGGGCCCGGAGTAGTTGTAGAGGATCATCCAGGGCGTGCTGGGGTCCGGCACCGTCAGCGAGCCGCCCGACATCCGGTTGTGCAGCGGGTCGCAGCTGGCCCCGTCCCACTTGCGCAGGGTGTTGATGCTGAGGATCTCGCCGCCCGGCATCAGCTGCTCCCAGTGGCGCGAGGGCACGCGCAGCGGATCCGGGTCTCCCGCCGCGCCGACGGGCACGTCGAAGAGCGTCGCGTAGTCGGTGACCATCGCCAGGTTCCCCGCGCCGTCGCGCGTGGTCCGCATGATGAGCGTCCAGCCGCCGCCGTCGGTGCTCATGTCGCACTCGGCCTCGAAGGTCGCCAGCGGGCCGATGCCGTCGGTGTCCAGCAAGTAGACGCCGTCGGTGCGGCCGGGGTCTTCGCTGAGGGCGTCCTGGCAGCTGGTGCAGCCGCTGAGCAGGCCGTCGCAGTCCAGGTCGCGCAGCTCGCCGCAGAGCTCGGGGGCGCCGGGGAAGGCGTCGGGGTCGGCGTCGTCGCAGTCCTCGCAGGAGCTGCTGCCGTCGCCGTCGACGTCCGTCACGTCGTCGATGAGGCCGCTGCAGTTGTTGTCGAGGCCGTCGCAGAGCTCGGGTGCGGCGGGGAAGACGGTCGGATCGGCGTCGTCGCAGTCGTCGCAGGCGAAGGCGCCGTCCAGATCCAGGTCGAAGTCGTCGTCCACCACGCCGGAGCAGTCGTTGTCGGTGCCGTCGCAGACCTCGAGCGAGGCGGGGCTCAGGCTGGCCAGCGCGTCGTCGCAGTCCCCGCCGATCTCGCTGAAGCCGTCGCCGTCGTCGTCGAAG
>JAJDAI010000414.1 GCA_029261955.1 Deltaproteobacteria bacterium
CCTGCGCGTGCACCCCGTCTTCTCGGTCCTGGGCTTCCTGCACGACCGAAAGGTCGCGACGCCCGGCTCCACCCAGGGGCACTACGTCGACGAGTTCGGCGACGACGACATCATCCTGGAGTCCAACCCCACCATCGTCGCGGGCGTCTTCCAGCAGATCCACCTGCATGGCGCCGAGCTGGTGCGGATGATGACGCACGCCGCGAACTTCACGAACACAGGCGTGATGATCCGGGACACCGGCAACGGCCGGGTGATGCCCTCGCGCGGCGACGGTGCGCGGGTGCGCTACACGCTCAGTGAATTCGACAAGCAGCGCGCGATCCGCGGCATGAAGCACGCCTGTCGCCTGTGGTTCGACGGGATCGGCGCGGAATTCGTGGCCCTGAACGTCTACGGCTCCCCGCTCTGCTACTCGATGAACGACGTCGACGACGTGCTGACCGACGACCTGCCGGTCAACCGGCTCATGGGCTACTCCTCGCACCCCCAGGCCACCTGCTCGGTAGGCCGGGCGACGGATCGAACCGGCCAGTTGAAGGGTGTGCCCGGCGTGCACTGCATCGACGGCTCGGCGCTGCCGTCCAACGTGGGCCGCAACCCCCAGATCTCCATCATGACGGTGAGCCGGGTGCTGTCGGAGCGGCTGGCCGAGGAGCTGGGCGCCCCACCGAAGGACCTCTGGGACCGCGGGGGCCAGGCGCCCCAGTGCTTCCAGGCCGGCGTCCCTTGCGGCATGCGCAGCTGAGACGGCTCAGGGCAGGCGGCTGAAGCCGCCGTCGGGATCGCAGGGCATCGGGGTCACGGCCTCGACCGCAGCCCGATCCACGACGCCGTAGAGGTGCGGGAAGAGCTGCCCGGGCTCCCCTTCCTCCCAGCGAAGCTCCGCCGAGAGGCGCCCGGGCTCCACCGCCAGCAGCAGCAGGTCCGCGCGGCCGCGGTAGAAGCGGTTCGCCGTGCTGAGCACCTGCTCGCGCGCCGAGAAGTGCACGAAGCCCTCGCGGCCCAGGCTCTGCGGCGCGTAGTCCCCCGATTCCGGCCAGAGATCGACCGGCACCAGGTGGAAGATCACTCGGTCTCGCGCTTCAGCGGCCGGCCCATGAGGCGGCTGACCATGCTGAGCGGCTCGGCCCCCAAGTAGAGGATCGCGTAGACCGCCTCCACGATGGGCATGTCCAGGCCGATCGTGTGGCTCAGGGCCCGCGTCGACGCCGTGGTCAGCACGCCCTCGGCCACCTGGCCGCCCAGGCTCTCGGTGACCTCGTCCAGGCTCATGCCCGTCGCCAGGCGCTTGCCGACGGTCCGGTTGCGGCTCAGGTCGCCGGTGCAGGTCAGCACGAGGTCGCCCATGCCCGCGAGGCCCATGAAGGTGATGGGGTTGGCGCCCTTCGCGATGCCGAGCCGGCTGATCTCCGCCAGGCCGCGCGTGATGATGGCGGCGCGGGCGTTGTGGCCGAAGCCCAGGCCGTCGCAGAGGCCCGCCGCGATGGCGATGATGTTCTTCACCGCGCCGCCCAGCTCGACGCCGATGACGTCCTCGGAGCTGTAGACCCGGAAGAAGGAGCAGGCGAAGGCCTGCTGCACGCGCTCGGCGTTGTCGTGGTCCCAGCCGGCCGCGACGACGGCCGTCGGCTGCCGCTCCAGCACCTCGAAGGCGAAGGAGGGTCCCGACAGGAACACCATGTGATCCCGGCGATCCTCGCCCAGCTCCTCGATGAGCACCTCAGCCATCGTCTCGCCGGACTGCTCGATGCCCTTCGTCGCGCAGGCGATGAGGGTGTCGGGGCCGAGCAGCGGGGCCGCCTGCTTCGCCACCAGACGCGTCACGTGCGAGGGCGACACGAAGAGCACGAGGTCCTTGTCGGTCACAGCCGCGCTGAGATCGATGGTCGCCTTGATGCCCGGCAGGTCGAAGCCGGTCTGGTAGCGCGTGTTGCGCCCCGCGGCGTTGATCTCGTCCGCGTGGCCCGGCTCGAAGCACCACAGGGTGACGTCGTGCTCGTTGGCGAGGAGCACCGACGCGAGCGCCGTGCCGAAGGATCCGGCGCCGAGAACGGCGCAGCGCAGCTTGGTCATGCTCTCCCCCTGGGGATCAGGCCTGGACGCCGAAGTCGCGCAGCGCCTGGTTGAGGCTCGTCTTGCGGTCGGTGCTCTCCTTGCGCCGACCGATGATCAGAGCGCAGGGCACCTGGTAGTCCCCCGCGGGGAAGCTCTTGGTGCGAGTCCCCGGGATGACGACGCTGCGCTCGGGCACGCAGCCCTTGATGATGCGCTCGGTCGGCCCGGTCACGTCGATGAGCTGGGTGGACGCGGTCAGCACGACGCCCGCGCCGAGCACCGCTTCGCGCTCCACGTGCACGCCCTCGACCACGATCGCCCGGCTGCCGATGAAGCAGCCATCCTCGATGATCACGGGGGTCGCTCCCGGCGGCTCGAGCACGCCGCCGATGCCCACGCCGCCGCTCAGGTGCACGTTGCGCCCGATCTGCGCGCAGGAGCCCACGGTCGCCCAGGTGTCCACCATCGTGCCGGACCCCACCCAGGCCCCGATGTTGATGTAGGACGGCATGAGCACGACCCCGGGCTCCAGGAAGGCGCCGCGGCGGATGGTCGCCGGGGGCACCGCGCGGATGCCGAATTCCTCGTGCCCCGTCTTGAGCGGGATCTTGTCGTGCCAGTGGTAGACGCCGGCGTCCATGCCCTGCATCGGCGCGATGCCGAAGTACATCAGGATCGCCTGCTTCACCCAGGCGTTGACGACCCACCCGTGTCCCTCGCCCGGTTCGGCGACGCGCACGTGGCCGCGGTCGAGCCACCCGATGGTGCGCTCCACCGCATCCCGGACGTGAGGGCGGTCCTTCCAGTCCGGGGTTCCGTAGGAGCTCCCGATGGCTCGGGAGACGTCGGCGATGTCGGCGGCGTCGGGCTGCACGGGGCGCTCCTCAGCGAAGGACGACGACGAACGCGTCGTCCTTGAACTTGCTGGTGTTCTCGAGGTGGATGACCGCGGCGCGGCCGCCCTCCTCGTACTCGATCTGGTAGTCGTCCTTGGCCCGGAAGCGGGACGCGGGAAGCAGCGTGATGTTGCGCAGGCGCTTCACGCCGAAGTCGTCCGCGTAGACCTTCAGGCTGCTGCTCGTGCGCAGGTCCAGCGTCTGGTCGAACAGGTCCTTGCGCCAGTCCTTCAACCGCATGCCCACGGGCGCGAGCACGTCCTTCTCGCGGAGCCGGCGGGCGGTGTCCACGTGGAAGTGCACGCTCTCGTTGAGCGACACCATGGTGTCGTTGTCCTCAGCCAGCAGGTCGTTCTCGCGGGCCAGCTCGTCCGTCTCGACCAGAAGGCGATCGCGCTCGGCGGCGGTCTTGCTGAGGTCGGAGCGCAGCTCGTCACGCTGGGCTTCCAGCACCGTGATCTCGGCCTCCAGCGAGGCGGCGAGGGCGAGGGCGTTGTCGCGCTCCTTCTTGAGCTTGCGCACGGTGCGCATGTTCAGGAAGAAGGGCGAGACCTTGGCCGTGCCCTGCGTGACGGTCGTGCCGTAGACGCCGTCCACGTAGAAGTGCCAGACCTCCATGCCCGGGGCGAGGTTGTTGGTCAGCAGCGAGCGCTGCGCCGCCTTCGTCGCCTCGTCCTCGGTCAGGCCGTGGTTCTTGGTCAGGTAGTCCGTCGCGAGGGCCAGGTGCGTGTCGCCGCGCTCCACGTCGTCCGGCGTGGGCAGCTGCTGCTTGAGGCCGTCGATCTCGTCTTCGATCGCGTTGAT
>JAJDAI010000415.1 GCA_029261955.1 Deltaproteobacteria bacterium
GTCGTCGGCTGTGGCGTCGTCGTCGTCGGCTGTGGCGTCGTCGTCGTCGGCTGTGGCGTCGTCGTCGTCGGCTGTGGCGTCGTCGTCGTCGGCTGTGGCGTCGTCGTCGTCGGCTGTGGCGTCGTCGTCGTCGTCGGTGCAGGCCGGGGACCCGGCGCAGCCCTCATCGTCGCAGTCGAACAGGCCGTCCTGGTCGTTGTCGGCCTCGTCCGAGCACTCGCCCGCGTCGTCGCCCTCAACCTCCGCGGGGCAGGCGATCAGGAGGCTGGCCAGAAATCCCCAGAGCAACGCACTCACGCGCATGTCGCTTCCCCCATCTTCGGACCCTAACACGCGCCCCCCCGCCGCCCTGCCCTGTCCCGCCCCGTCCCAGCCCCCCCACGACCGAGTAGAGTGCCGCGCGGCCCACAGGCGGGCCCGCTGGGAGAGCGCATGAGCTTCGACGACCGTGGATTCGAGAGCCGGGGCGACGCCGAGGGCGTGGTCACGATCGACATGATGGGCGAGGTCGAGGAGATGCCGTGGACCGGCACCCTCTACGTGGACGCCGCGGGCCAGGTCGGCGCGCTGTGTGACGCGTCGAGCGGCGAGGAGCGCTGGCTCTTCGTGTCCCACGGGGCCGAGAAGCGCTACCTCAGCTTCCCCGGGCAGCGGAACGGCGGCGTCGAGGTCGGCGGCGTGTTCCTGACCAACACCGCCGACGCGGACCGGGACGTCGTGCTCGCCGCGCACCTCGCGGCTGCAGGCGACGACGTGACCTCGGACGCTGAGGCCCTGATCACCTCGCTGAAGGCGGCTCCCCAGGACGCCGTCGATCTGTCGATGCAGCTGCTCGCCGCGCTTCAGCAGGCGATGGGGACCGAGTAGCCGCGCTCAGAAGCGGATGGTGATGCCGCGGGGGCTCAGCGCCACGCGGTCCCAGCGGTCGCGCTCGGGCGGCCCCAGCCCCCACTTCACCAGCACGCCGAAGAACGTCGCGAAGCCGCCGGCGATGATCAGCGAGCCGGTGATGATGTTGCCGACGCCCTCCCAGAGCAGCTCGGTCTGGGCCAGCTCCAGCCCCACGATCAGGTCGACCGTGCCGCCGATGAAGAAGGGCGACGCGAAGCCCAGCTCCTCGTGGAACTGCTTGCGCTGGTAGGAGGTGAGGTGGTCGAGCGGGCGCCGCTTGCGCGGGGTCTGCTCCGAGCTCGTCGAGTCGCTGCTGTCGGGAGCTTCGTCGGCCAGGGCCGGCGTCGCGAAGGCCAGCAGCAGCGCGAGCAGCAGGCCCTTCAGCGCCGCTTCCGCAGCGCGCCGAGCAGCAGGAAGAGGCCGAGGAAGCCACCGGAGCCGCCGCCGACGCTGGCGGAGCAGCCACCGTCGGCCGAGGCCGTGACCTCGATGTCCGTCGTGAAGTCGTCGCTGCCGCCGTGGCCGGCTGCGCGCAGCGTGACCGTGTGGGTGCCGGGCTCGTCGAAGGTCCAGGTGGGCTCGTAGGTCGACAGGGCCGAGGCCTCGTCGCCGTCGAGGATCCAGGTGAACTCCGTGATGCAGCCGAAGGCGCCCAGGGGCGTCGTGTTGACCAGCTCGACCTTGTTGTCGCCCAGGTTGGTGGCTTCGAAGGCCGGCACCGGGGTGTCGCAGACCAGGACCGCTGCAACCTGCCGGCGCTCCGCGTCGAACTCGCCGCCGCAGGCCTCGTCGTCGCCGCGCCCGGTCACGGTGACCGTGTACTGGGACTCCGAGGTGTAGGTGTGGCTCACGGGAGGCACGTCGCCGTCGTTCTCGACCACCACGTGGTCGGAGCCGTCGCCGAAGTTCACCTCGAACTCGGTGAAACGGCGCCCGGACCCGTCGACGGTCATCTGCTGGACGAACTCGTCCGGGATCGTGACCTGCACGTCGAGCGGCGCGGCGCCGACCGTGCCGTTCGGGCCGAGGCCCTCCAGCACGAAGTCCACCGCGGCGCCGTAGGCAGCCTGCGTGCCCGCCATGTCGTCTTCGTTGAGGTCCTCGCGGCTGCCATCGCAGCGGCTGCCGGCCCAGTACATGGTCGCCAGGCGGCGGCTCGCCTCGGGGCAGGGCTCGTCGCTCTCGCAGCTGTGCCCGAAGCCCAGGCCGTGGCCGAACTCGTGGGTGCCCGTGGCGAGGAAGCTGTTGACGTTGAAGCAGTTGGGGTCGCGCACGTCTTCGGGGGTGCCCCAGCGGATGCCGGAGTTGAAGATCACCTCCATGGACGCGATTCGGTAGAAGTTCACGCCGTTGTAGGGCACCACGCCCGCGTTCGTGAAGGTCTTGGCCGCCGCGTTGATGCCCGTGTCGAGGTTCCCCTCGAAGGAGATCATCGTGTAGTCGTAGGGCCCGTCCCAGTTGGGCTGGTTGTTGAGCACGCCCGCGTGCTCCGCCCGCACCGAGGAGCAGGGCACGCTGCCCCACCGGTCGTAGGACCCCTGGACGAGGTCCAGCTTGTCCTGGTCGTTCATGTTGAAGGGCGTCTCGTTGCCCGTCCGGTACTTGATGGGCAGCGCGTCTTCGCGGCTCGGATCGTCGTCCGCCCACTTGCGCGGCGGATCGAGGAACTTCCAGCCCACGAGCACGGGGAGCAGGGCGAGGGCCAGCAGGCCGGTGGCGAGGCGGTTCATCGCTGCTCCCCCTCGATCTCATGCCGCAGCGCGTCGAGCTCGCTGGGGGCGAAGTAGCGCGGGTCGACGTGTTGCCCCTCGCGCAGCGCGTCCTTCTTGAAGCGGAGCTCCTTGCTCGGGGCGAGGCCGGGGATGCTGTCGTAGGTGGGCACGATCTTGTCGAGCACCTCGGCCTGCACGGCCGGGATGAACTCGTCGGCGTAGCGCCGCCAGGCGGGCGGCGGCAGGGAGACCTTGTCCTCGTCGAACTCCGGCAGGCCGTAGGGCAGCTGCACGCCGAGCAGGATGTCGCGACCGCTGCCCGGCTCCGTCACGAGGGTGCGCACGCTCTGGTTCAGGCCGATGGTGCGCCAGTGGCCGTCGCGGGCCTCCAGGAACACGAAGACCCGCTGGCCGGGCGCGAAGACGGGCGTGGAGGGGATGTCCATCATCACCTCGCCCAGCTTGCCGCCCGCGTTGTGCAGCTCGACCACGTCCCCTTCGAGCACGTCTCCCTTGAGGACGTGCACGAGGCGCAGGAAGGTCACGGTGCGGATGTCGCGCTGGCCTTCCACCCGCTCGGACTGGCTCGATTCGACCACCGCCTCGGCGACCAGGTCTGCAACGTAGGTCAGCTCGGAGCGACTGAACTCATACATCGTCGTGGCCTGCGCGGAGGGCACCGCGAAGAGCACGCCGAGGGCACCCAGAAGGGCCAGGGAGAGTGCAGGGAATCGGAGTCGAACCATGGATCGTTCTCCTCGGCCGATCGCAGCGCGATGGGGTAGTCTTCGCGCCGCTGCGGCAGGTCTTCGACAGAGTAACCACCTGTCGACCCCTGTCCAGGGGCTTCCGGTGGCCTTGCAGCGGCGGAGCGTACCACGCTATAGCGTTGCTGCTTTCCCCTTGTTTATGCGGTGTTTGCGAACTCCTGACACCTCCGGGACGAGGGCTTGACATGGACCGTCGATCCTCCCCCGCGGGCCCTTTGGAGACGACATGAGCCGAGGCGTGTTCCGACTGATGATCGCGGCCGTGCTGCTGTCGCTGGTGCTGCCCGGGGTGGCCGCCGCGACCGAGCAGACCGGCAAGATCCGGGGCACGGTCACGGACAACAACGGCGAGCCCCTCGGAGGCGTCGTCATCAAGGCCAGCTCGCCGTCGATGCAGGGCGAGCGCGACGTCACGACGGGCGAACAGGGCGACTACTGGATGCCCGGCCTGCCTCCGGGCGAGTACGAGGTCACCTTCCTCGCCGAGGGCCACCAGACCAACGTGCAGCGCGGCGTGCGCATCAGCATCGGCTCCAGCCTGACGCTGAACGTGACCCTGCACAGCGCCGAGATCGGCGCCGCCGTCACCGTCGTGGACGAGCGCCCGACCATCGACGTCTCCAGCTCCAGCGCGGGCCAGGTGGTCACGCGCGAGTACCTCCAGGCGCTGCCCACCGGCCGCAGCTACCAGAGCGCGGTGCAGTTCGCCCCCGGCGTGACCGGCGGCAGCAACCCCAACGCGCAGGGCGGCAGCAGCCGCGAGAACAAGTGGCTGCTGGACGGCGCCAACACCTCGGACCCGGTGACGGGCACCTTCAGCTTCAACTTCAACCTCGACGCCATCGACGAGATCGAGGTCATCACCGGAGCCTTCCGCGCGGAGAACGGCGGCACGATGGGCGCGCTCATCAACGTGCGCACCAAGTCCGGCAGCAACGAGTTCGAAGGCGGCGTCAGCGGCTTCTACAGCAACGGCAACTGGTCGCCGAAGCGGGACGCGTCCTTCACGCCCGAGGGCGGGCAGATCGAGGGCAGCGAGTTCGATCGGGACAGCCAGAGCGTGACGCTCGCGGCCTTCCTCGGCGGCCCGCTGCTGCGCGACAAGCTCTGGTTCTTCGCGTCCATGCAGTACAACCGCAGCGTCTCGACGGCGCTGGGCGCGCGCTCCCCGCGGGTCTTCGACGGCTACCAGCTCTTCGCGAAGCTCACGGCGAGCCCCTTCCCGCGCAACCAGTTCATGATCTCGGTCGCGAACTCGCCCGCGAGCATCGGCAACCGCACGCAGAGCTCGCTGGTCGATCCCGACGCGCAGCTGCACCAGTATCAGAACAGCCTCACGGTCATCGGTGAGTGGCGCTGGCAGATCACGAACAACGTGCTCGCCCGCGTGCACTACAGCCACCTGGCGAGCGACGTCGACGTCACCCCGCAGCCCTGCACCTGGCGCGACGACGACCGCTTCAAGCACTGCCAGGAGGGCCAGCAAGAGGGCTACATCGACTTCGTGACCCCGGCCCGTCTGGGCCGCGCGGGCGCCCGGTCGACCCAGAACGGCTCCTCCTATTCGATCAACGACCGCAGCCGCGACGCGATCCGCGCCACGGTCACCGGCTACGCGCTGACCCCCATCGGCAGCCACGAGATCAAGGGCGGCATCGAGTTCGACTTCCTGAGCGCGGACAACCTGTTCGGCTACCCCGGCAACATCCGGCACTACGACCGGCTGCGGGACGGCAGCGACCCCAACTCGGACGTCAACTGGTACTGGATCGAGCGGCAGGGCCAGCTGTTCCAGAACAACAGCGGCGAGACCGTCTTCGCCTTCCTGCAGGACACCTGGGAGCCGGTCCCGGGCCTGACGATCGACCTCGGCTTCAAGTTCGACCACAGCAACCTGAAGAACGACGTCGGCGAGAGCATCGTGTCCTACGACGCGGTCTCCCCGGTCGGTGGCCTGGCCTGGGACCCGACGGGCCAGCAGAAGGCGAAGGTCTACGCCGGCGGCGGCATCCTGCTGGACGAGGGTCGCCTCGCGATCTCCAGCTTCCTCGACAAGAACGGCCTGGGGCAGAAGCTGTACCTGGGCGAGTTCTTCGAGAACCGCGGCACCAACTTCTCCCGCGACCAGTGGTTCCGCAGCAGCGGCCAGAGCAACTTCGAGAAGCTCGACAGCCTGACCGTGCCCCGCGTCTACAACATCGTCGCTGGCTTCGAGGTCAACCTCGGCGCCAACACGATCATCGGCATGGAGGGCGCGGTGAAGTTGTTCCGCAACCTCTGGGAGGACGACGAGGTCAACTACATCTGGAACGGCACGGGCACGAACAGCATCGGCGTCGTCAACGGCGTGCAGGACAACTTCTTCCGCCTGCGCACCCCGGACGACGCCCAGCGCAACTGGTTCGGCCTGACCTTCAGCCTCCAGCGGAACTTCTTCAAGAACCTGCTGCTGGACATCAACTACACGCTGTCGATGACCCGCGGCCTGACGCCCTCGCAGATCACGGGCGCCTTGGACAACCCCACGCAGCGCCCCTACGAGTACGGCTGGCTCTACACGGACCGGCCGCACGTCATCAAGGCGGCGGCGGCCTACAAGCTGCCCTTCGGCTTCCAGATCGGCGGCACCTTCAACTTCACCTCCGGCAGCCGCTTCGACCGCACCTACTACTCGGAGAAGGGCGGCGGCTACCAGAACTTCGTGGCCGAGCACGGCACCTTCGACTCGGTCAATCCCTGGTGGTCGCTGGACCTGAAGATCATGTACCGGCTGACGCTGCCCTACGGGAAGGTCTGGCTCAGCGCGGAGCTGAACAACGTCACCAACAACCGTCAGGCGACGGGCATCTCCACCGGGGTGCTCAACGCGCGCGGCGAGTACTTCGCATCGGGGCGCCAGGGGCCCATGAGCATGGAGCTGGGGCTCGGCTATGAGTGGTAAGCGCCTCCTGGCGGTCTTTGCCGTCCTCGCGCTGCTGGTCGGCTGCGAGGAGGAGGAGATCGAGCAGAACAACCTCGACGGCACGCTGGTGCTCGACGGGGCCCTGGTGGACGAGGTCTTCGACGGAGACGCCCGCAAGATCGGCATGGTCTACATCGGGATCTTCGAGGACTTCGACCCCGAGCAGCTCGGCTACCCCTACCCCTCCACCGGCCCGCGGGTCGGTGACCAGCCCATCGGCGACGCCCTGCCCTACGGCGGCACCTCGATCGGCGTCTACTCCTACGGCTGCTACCGCGCGCTGGCCTGCAACATGCTGACCGGCCGCTACCCGAGCCTGGAAGACGTGCTCGAGGTGAACCCCATCGAGCTCGAAGACGGCGAGATGGTCAGCGCCGAGACGATGTACGACCAGTGCACCTGGTACTACGGCTGGAACGCCATCGAGGAGTTCAGCTTCGTCGGCCAGGACGACCTGGACTTCCAGAAGAACGACGACGGCGACTACGAAGCCTCCTTCCGCGCCTGGCACGGCCGCACCCCGCCCGGCGCGCGCATCTGGGCCTTCGCGGACAACGACTTCACCTCCTGCTCCCCGGACCAGGGTGTCGTGAACCGCCGCTACGGCGACGACCTCAACTTCTTCCGCGAGGGCACCAACTACGCCGACGTCCTCAACTTCCCCGACAAGTACGTCACCGACGGCGACTTCATCAGCAGCGAGCCCCCGACCCTCGAGGCGGACAAGCTCGATGGCTACGAAGTCCGCATCGACTACCTGAAGGACTGAGCGATGAGGCTTCTGCTGCTGCTCACCTGGCCGCTGCTCTTCGGGTGCAACCTGGACCCGCAGCCCCTCCTGCAGAACTACCAGGACGGCGAGTTCGTGCCCGCCGACGTGGTGGACCTGGACCTGGAGGAGTCGCCGCCCGAGCTGGGCGACAACGAGCCCTTCATCGGCAACCTCGGGCCGAGCGACGTCGGCGGCGGCCACACCAGCGGCGCCACGCTGACCATCTCGGGCACGGGCGAGCGCGTCTGCGTGATCGTCGACCCCCAGTCGGTGTTCCGGGACGACCTCCAGCTCGCCGGCGACGGCGATGAGTACTGGAACCCCTTCATGGACGACTTCCCGCACGACGACGGGGACATCGACCTGCAGGCGGGCCTGGCGGCCTTCTACACGGGCACCCCGGGCGTGGAGCTCGGCGACTTCTTCGGCAGCTTCCCGGACTCCAACGGCGTCGATCGCGCGGTGGACCTGAACCTCTGCCTCATGAACGACCTGCACGGCATCGCGGGCGGAACGGCCGGTCGCGGCACGCCGGAGTGGTGCTCCTTCGAGACGCAGGCGGACGTGGACTACCGCATCGTGCTGCGCGTCTTCTCGGTGCCGGTGGACGACGACGAGCTCACCTACGCGCTCCAAATCCTCGACGGCGAATGCCCCGGCAACATCAACGAGTGCACGCTGCGCGGCGACTACGACTACCGCGAGGGGCTGGAGGACATCATCCCCGACGGCTTCTCCACGGTGGAGCACCTCTACTGCGACGGGCTCGAGTAGCCCCGCGATTCTCCTTGCCCGCCGCTGCCCTGGGGCTCGCGCTTCGGCGCGGGCTGGCTGCGCGGCATCTGGTACGGCGCGCTGGAGGTGGTGGAGTTCCGGCCGCACGACCTGCTGGCCCCCGCTGTCGACGTCCTGCGCTTCGAGCGTGGGCTCTTCGAGGTGGACGGGCGCCTGCCGGTGCCGGCCGGGTGATCCGTGCGATCCTGAGGCATGCGCTTTGTTCTGCTGGTGCTCCTCGGGTTCCCCTTCGGCTTCAGCTCCGCCTTCGCCGAGCCCCCGCCTCCTGCTGCGACGCCCACGGCCGAGCCGTCCTACGAGCCCACCTACAGGGAGCGCACGACCGTCACGGCGCTCTACCGGGTCGAGCCCGTGGCCGGCGGCAAGGGCTTCCAGGGCGTGTTCCTGGTGCTGGACTCCGGTGAGACCTGGATCCGCTCCTACCGACCCATGCGGGCGGAGCTGAAGTTCGCGGGCAAGCGCGTCGTCGCCACCGGCCGGCCCTACGAGAACTCGCCCTACGTGCAGTCGGTCCAAGGCACGCACTTCGCCCTGGAGTCCGTGAAGCTCGCCCCGGGGGAGACCCCTCACGACCCCGAGCCGACCGAGATCCTCGCCCCGCCCCTGGCGCGCACGGCGGAGCAGGCGAAGGCCCAGGACGGCTGGTTCGCCCAGTGCGTGGGCACGGTGAAGGACGGTGTCTTCACCTTCGCGGACGGGGGCTCGATGCCCGTCGATCTGCCGACAGGCTTCTTCCCCATCACCGAGATCGAAGGGCAGCAGACGCTGCTCGCCTGGGTCGGGGAAGGCGGACTGCACGGGCGGGGCAACTGCGCGGGCCTCGTGCCGCGCTGCGGGATGACGGAGATCGGGGCGGATCGCTAGACGGCTCGTTTGTAGCGCCCCTCGATACAATTCAACGTCGAAAACATCGATTCTCAATGCGTTGAATCGAACGGATGCTTCTCTCGGAGCGCGGCCCGCTCTGGAGACACCCGATGCGATTGATCCCCCTCCTCTTCCTCGCTGCCTGCGCCACCCCCGGCGTGAGCGGCGATGGCCCCCCGACCGAGGACGACAACACGCTGCAGCTGGCGGCCTG